>NZ_JACBXB010001057.1 GCF_013870575.1 Pseudonocardia pini | reverse complement strand
GTACTCGACCGCGTCGGAGATGACCTCGCGGGAGGGCAGCGAGTAGAGCATGCCGCCGACGGCCGTGGCCGCGACCTCGGCGAGCCGGTGCCGCACGGGATCGGGCAACAGGCTCCAGTCCAGGTCAGGCGACCCGGCGGAGGACGCGACCGAGCCCGCTGCGGGCTCGGGAGCGGCGTCCTCCGGGTACATCGGTCAAGGCTATCCCCGATCGGAGCGAGCAGCCACGAGTAGCGCGGCGACGCCACGGAGAGCACCCGTCCGCGACACGCCTCGAACGGATGTACGAGGAATTGTCGGGGGTTCGAACTACCGTTCGCACCGTGACCGCTCCTCCCCAGCTGTCGTTCGACGAGCTCGGCACCCCGCTGCGCGAGGTGACCTTCGTCGTGCTGGACCTCGAGACGACCGGCGGCTCCCACCAGCGGGACGGGATCACCGAGGTCGGGGCCGTGAAGGTGCGCGGCGGCGAGCAGCTGGGCGAGCTCGGCACGCTGGTGGACCCCGGCACCGGGATCCCGCCGAACATCGTGGCGCTCACCGGGATCACCACCGCGATGGTGCGCGCGGCGCCGCGGATGCCCGAGGTGCTGCCGTCGGTCCTGGAGTTCCTGTCCGGCGCGGTGCTGGTGGCGCACAACGCCCCGTTCGACGCCGGTTTCCTGCGCTCCGCCTGCGAGCGCTACGGCATGGTCTGGCCGAAGCCGCCGGTGCTGTGCACGGCCCGGCTGGCGCGCGCGGCGTTGACGCGGGACGAGTGCCCGTCGGTCCGGCTGGGTGCGCTCGCGCGGCACTTCGGCACCCGGACCCAGCCGAACCACCGGGCGTTGTCCGACGCGCGGGCCACCGTCGAGGTGCTCCACCACCTGCTCGAACGCATCGGCAACCTCGGCGTGCAGAGCCTCGAGGAGCTGCTGGCCCTCACCCGCGAGGCCTCGGCACACCGGCCCACGCAGCGGCAGCGGCAGCAGCGACACCTCGCCGCGGCGGTCCCGTCGGCGCCGGGGGTCTACCTGTTCCGCGGGCCGCGGGAGGAGGTGCTGTACGTCGGGACCAGCGGGGACCTGAAGCGTCGGGTGCGCAGCTACTTCACCGCCGGGGAACGACGGCGGCGCATCCGGGACATGGTCGCGCTGGCCGAGCGGGTCGACACCGTGGTCTGCGCGCACGCGCTCGAGGCGGGGGTCCGCGAGCTGCGGCTGCTCGCCGCACACAAGCCGAAGTACAACCGGCGGTCCCGGAACCCGGGCCGGAGCTGGTGGGTCGCGCCGACCGAGGAGGCCTTCCCCCGCCTCTCGGTCGTCACGAGCCCACGGGAGGGAGCACTCGGGCCGTTCGGGTCGCACCGGGCGGCCACGACGGCATTGGACACCCTGTTGGACGCCGTGCCGATCCGCCGCTGCACGCAGCGGATCCCGGCGCGGTCGCCCGCGGCGTCGCCCTGCATCGCGTACGAGCTGGGCCGGTGC
>NZ_JACBXB010001056.1 GCF_013870575.1 Pseudonocardia pini | reverse complement strand
GATCGCACGCCGGATCCCACGGAGCTCCCCGCTCCGGCCCACCCGCCCGATCCGGAGCCCGGGCGGAGCGGCCTGCGGCGCCGGGTGCCTCAGGCCAACCTCTCGCCCGAGCTGCGGCGGCGGCGCGCGACGGCGGACACCCCCGCCCCGCTCCCGGACCTCGACGCCGCCCGAGCCCTCAGCCGCTACCAGCAGGCCCGTCGCTCGGCCCTCGCAGGCCCGGACCAGCTCGGCCCCGGCGGTGACTCGTGAGCGGGTTCGACTGGCAGCTCACCGACTTCGCGCGCCGCGTGCCCGGTGTGCTCGGCGCGGTCCTCGTCTCGGCCGACGGGTTGTGCCTGGCCACCTCCGAGTCGGTCGGCGAGACGCTGGGCGACCAGCTCGCGGCGGCGGCCTCGGGCCTCGCGAGCCTCTCGCACGGCGCCGCGTCCCTGCTGGGCTCCGGGCCCGTCGCGCAGACCGTGCTGGAGATGGAGCAGGCCTACCTGTTCGTCGGGGCCGTCGGGGTGGGCGCGCTGCTCGCGGTGCACGCGGACCGGCGGTCGGACATCGGCGCCGTCGGCTACGAGATGGCCATGCTCGCGGTGCGGGTCGGGCACAGCCTGGAGCCGGGCCTGCGGGGGACCTGGTGAGCGGGTCGTGACGGAGCCGGGTCGGGTCGTGCCGGTCTACGCCGTCACGGGGAAGCGGACCCGCGCGGCGGGGGAGGCGCTGCCCATCGAGGCGCTCGTGACGGCGGCCCCGGCGGGCAGGCACGCCCGCGGGCTGCAGCGCGAGCACGCGCGGATCGTCGCTGCGGCGGAGTCGCCGGTGTCGATCGCCGAGCTGGGGGCGCTGCTGGCCGTCCCGGTCGGGGTGGCGCGGGTGCTCGTCGGCGACCTCGCCGAGGCCGGGTACGTCTCCGTGCACGCGGCCGCCCGGGGCCCCCTGGACCGGGACGTCCTCGAACGACTCCTGGAGGGGCTGCGTGCGCGCACGGGCTGAGCCGGTCCCGCTGAAGATCCTGGTGGCCGGGGGTTTCGGGGTGGGGAAGACGACCTTCGTGCGCGCGCTGTCGGAGATCCCGCCGCTGCTCACCGAGCAGCTGATGACCGCGGCGTCCGACGGCGTCGACGACCTCTCCGCGGTGCCCGGCAAGTCCACGACGACCGTGGCCATGGACTTCGGCCGGATCACCGTCGACGAGTCGATGATCCTCTACCTGTTCGGCACGCCGGGGCAGTCCCGCTTCTGGTTCATGTGGGACGAGCTGTCCCGCGGCTCGGTCGGCGCGGTCGTGCTCGTGGACCTGCACCGGATCGAGGACTCCTTCGCCGCGATCGACTACTTCGAGGACCGCGGGATCCCGTACGTCGTGGGGGTCAACACCTTCCCCGGCTCACAGGCGCACACCGAGGCGGAGGTCCGCGAGGCCCTGGCGCTCCCGCCATCGGCACCGTGATAAGGGCCTCCGTTCCGCCGCCCTCGCGGGGC
>NZ_JACBXB010001055.1 GCF_013870575.1 Pseudonocardia pini | reverse complement strand
ACCTCCCTGCCGGTCAGCACCTCGCCCCCGGCCTCGACGACGGCGGCCGCGAGCGCGTCCCCGACCGCCCGCATCCCGCCGCGCGGGAAGTAGACGCCCGCGATCGTGTCCATGTAGGCGATCACGCCGTACGCGCCGAGCGCCTGGGCGGGCGAGACGCCTGCGTAGAGCGCCTGGAAGGAGAAGATCCGGCGCAGCCGCTCGTCCGGCAGGTACCGGTCGATGCGGGGGCCGAGCCTGCCGAACCCGCCGAGCTTCGCGAGCCGCAGCAGGTCCGGCCCGACCAGGGAGAACGGCGAGTCGAGGTTCGCGCCGATGAACGTGTCGATCTCGGTGCGGTAGAGGTCGGTGAGCCATCCGCGCAGGTCGCGGTAGCCCTCCGCGGCCTCCGGGCCGCAGACCTTCCGGACCTCGGCCTCCATCGCGTCCGCGTCGGCGTGCACGTCGATCGTGGAGCCGTCGGCGAAGGTGGTCCGGTAGGCCGGGTCGAGCCGGACGAGGTCCAGCCGGGCGGCGAGTGAGTCCCCGACGGCGTGGAAGGCCTCGTCGAGCAGGTCCGGCATGGTCAGCACGGTCGGTCCGGTGTCGACCCGGAAGGTGCCCGAGTCGGTCGTCAGGTCGAGTCGGCCCGCACGGCCGCCCGGGACCTCCTCCCGTTCGACGACCGTGACGCGGCGGCCCGCCCCGAGCAGGTGGAGGGCGGCACACAGGCCCGCGAGGCCCGCCCCGACGACGACGACGTGGTCCGTCGGACCCTGGACGGTCCTCACCGGTGCCGTCTCGTGGCTCGGATCGCCAGGTCCTGCAGCGTGGTCGCGGCGGGCTCGGCGATCTCCGCGGTGGTGAGGGCGTCGAGGGCCGCGCCGGTCAGCGCGGCGATCCGCTGTTCCACGGCCTGCACCGCCCCCAGCTCGACGAACAGCCCGCGCAGCCGCTCGACGGCCACGGGGCCCAGCTCGGGGTCGCCGAGCGCGGACGTGATCTCCGCACGGGCAGGCCCGTCGCCCGCCCGCTCCAGGGCCAGCGCCACGAGCAGCGTGCGCTTGCCCTCGCGCAGGTCGTCCCCGGCGGGCTTGCCGGTGACCTCGGGGTCGCCGTAGACGCCGAGCAGGTCGTCCCGCAGCTGGAACGCGACGCCGATGTCCGCGCCGAACCGGCGGTAGGCCGTGACGAGCGACTCGTCCGCGCCCGCGAGGGCCGCGCCGAGGTGCAGCGGACGCTCCACGGTGTACGCGGCGGTCTTGTAGCGGTCGATGCGCAGCGCGGCGGCGGCGGACTCGTCCCCGGTGGCCTGGGTGACCACATCGAGGTACTGGCCGCCGAGCACCTCGGTGCGCATCCCGCGCCAGGCCTCCGCGCCCCGGTCCAGTGTGGCGGCGGGCAGCCCGGAGTCCCGGTAGAGGTCGTCGGACCAGGTGAGGGCGTTCGAGCCGACGAAGATCCGGCGCCCCGGGTCCCCGTCGGTGTTCACGA
>NZ_JACBXB010001054.1 GCF_013870575.1 Pseudonocardia pini | reverse complement strand
CCCGCGGCCGCTCCCGCCGCCGGTCGACGACCCGGTGCTCGCCACCCGCGACGGCGGCACCCTGCACCTCACCCTCAACCGCCCGAAGCGCCGCAACGCCTACGGCCGGCTGTTGCGGGACACGCTGGTCTCGCTCCTGGAGGTCGCGGTGCTCGACCCGAGCGTCGACCGGGTCGTGCTCGACGGGGCGGGGCCCGCCTTCTGCGCGGGCGGCGACCTGGACGAGTTCGGCACCACACCGGACCTGACCACCGCGCACCTCGTCCGCACCCGCGCGGGCGCGGCTCGCCCCGTCCACCTGCTGCGGGAGCGGATCGAGGTGCGCCTGCACGGGGCCTGTGTGGGCGCCGGCATCGAGGTCCCCGCCTACGCCGGGCGGATCGTGGCCGCCCCGGACACCGTCCTGCGGCTGCCGGAGGTGGCCATGGGCCTCATCCCGGGTGCGGGCGGCACCGTGAGCATCCCGCGTCGCATCGGCCGGTGGCGGGCCCTGTGGTTCGCCCTCTCGGGGCTGCCGCTCGACGCGGACACCGCGCTGGCCTGGGGCCTCGTCAACGAGGTGGGCCCGACTCGCGCGGCGGGTCCCGACGGTGCCAGGCTGTCCACATGAGTGACCCGGACACGTTCGACACCGAGAGCGACCAGCTCGAGCCCGAGGACACGTTGATCGACGACGGGGTGGCCGACGTGCTCGACGAGGGCTACTCCCCGCCGGAGCGCCCGTGGGCGGCGGACGAGGACGCGAGCCTGCAGTCCCGCCTCGACCGCGAGCTCGCGGAGGAGGAGCCGGACCCCCAGGACCCGGACTGGGACGCCGACACGAACGAGACCGACGGCGAGCTGCTCGACGACCAGGTCGGCGACCGCCGCGCGGGTCGGCTGGTCGACCAGGCCGAGGGCGGCGTCTCCGACACCGACTCCGACGCCTGGGCCCAGGACGTGGGCATCGACGGCGCGGGTGCGTCGGCGGAGGAGGCCGCGGTGCACGTGGTCGACGACGAGGGCTGACGCGAGCTACGCCTTCTCCAGCTCGCTCTCGAGCTTGAGGACGGTGGTGCCGTCGTCCTGCGAGAGGACGTAGGCGGGGTTGTCGTCGGACCCGTTGCGGGTCTGCTTCTTCCCCTTGATCGTCTTCTCGACGCGGTCGGTGTGCACCTCCGCGACCTTGCCCTCGCCCTGCCCGTTGCCCCAGTTCCACGCCACGCGCGCGCCCTTGCGGAATTTCGCCATGGAGCCGAGATAGCCCGCGGACGGCGGTCCGAAACTCAGGCGGTCTCGCGCGGGATCAGCCGGGCGGGGAAGCGGCGGACCGCCTGCTCGGGATCCCACCGCCCCTCGACCGCGCCGAGCACGGCGTCGGCCATCCGGGCGTCGCCGTCGGTGAGGTCGGCGCCCACCGTCGTCAGGCGGGGGCGGACCAGGTCGGCGAGCGGCTCGTCGTCCGCTGCGATGACCTTGACCCGCTCGGGCACCCGGACAC
>NZ_JACBXB010001053.1 GCF_013870575.1 Pseudonocardia pini | reverse complement strand
ACTTGCCGTAGAACTCGGCCTGCCGGCCGAGGTCGTCGAGCAGCGCGCCGCGCTGGCCCGCGCCCTCCTCGCCCGCCCCGCGGTCCTGGTGGCGGACGAGATCACCTCCGCGCTCGACGCCCACCACCGCGGACTGGTGCTCGACACCCTCGACGCGCTGCGTCACGACCACGCCACCACGGTCCTGCTCATCAGCCACGACCTCCCGCTGGTCGAGCAGGTCGCCGACCGGGTGCTCGTCGTCGAGGACGGTCGGGCGGCAATTGTCCGGCCTCATCGCTCCCTGTCGGTCTGAGCTTTCCTGCAGGTGGGAGGCGGTGGCCCATTGTCCGGACAGATCATGCCCGGGAGGGCGTCGTAGGTCACACTGATCACCCGTAGGGATTGACGAACGGCGCTCGCCCGTACGTAGAGTGCAGGAGACCCCACGGGGTCACACCATCCAGAGCGGCTGAGAGACCTGGCTCGACGACGCCGCAGCAACCCCCCGTCACAGGGTGCGGGTGCTAAAGCCGGGTGCGATGGAGGCGGCTGTGCGGACCGAGGTGGGTTTCGAGGCAGTGCATCGGCGCCACGTCGATCTCCTGCGCACGGCCAGCGCCGCCTGTCGGGTCTGACGAGAGCCCTCATCTCCCTGTCACTCCCGTAGTAGAGGTCTGCCGTCATGGCCCCCTTGCACCTCGCCGTCGCCCTCGACGGCGCAGGCTGGCACCCCGCCGCCTGGCGCGATCCCGGCGCCCGTCCCGACCTGCTGTTCACCGCCCGCTACTGGGCGGCGCTGGTCCGCGCGGCCGAGCGCGGCCTGCTCGACCTCGTCACCTTCGAGGACGGGTTCGGCCTGCAGACCGGCGACCACCTCGTCGCCGGGGACCGCCGCACCGACCAGGTGCGGGGCAGGCTCGACGCCGAGCTCGTCGCGGCGTTCGTCGCGCCGCTGACCCGGCACGTCGGCCTGGTCCCCACGGTCACGACCACCCACACCGAGCCCTTCCACGTGGCCTCGGCGATCTCCACGCTCGACCACGACAGCCGCGGCCGGGCGGGCTGGCGGGTGCAGACCTCCGCCCGCGCCGACGAGGCGGCCCACTTCGGCCGCCGCACCCTGCCCGAGATCCGCCGCGAGACGCTGAACACCCCCGAGACCGCCGCCGTGGTCGAGGAGCTGTTCGCGGAGGCCGCCGACGCCGTCGAGGTCGTGCGGCGGCTGTGGGACAGCTGGGAGGACGACGCCGAGATCCGGGACGCCGCCACCCACCGGTTCCTCGACCGGGACAAGGTGCACGCGATCGACTTCACCGGCCCGTTCTTCGCGGTGAAGGGCCCCGGCATCGTGCCCCGCCCGCCGCAGGGCCAGCCGCTGGTGGTGGCGCTCGCGCACGCCCGCACCGCGTACGAGCTGGCGGCGCGGGCGGCGGACGTGGTGTTCGTGACGCCGCAGGAGGCCGCGGACGTCGCGCCGATCCTCGCCGAGGTCGCGGCGGCCCAG
>NZ_JACBXB010001052.1 GCF_013870575.1 Pseudonocardia pini | reverse complement strand
CGACGCGGAGAACGCCGACGTCCCGCCGCCCACCTCGTCGTCGTCGCGGGGCCGCTCCCGGGCCACGACCTTCGGCCGGATGGCCGTCTCGTTGTCGGTCCTGGGCGTGGTGCTGCACCTCGGCTCGATCGTCCTGCGCGGGCTGGCCGCCGAGCGGTGGCCGCTCGGCAACATGTACGAGTTCACGTCGGCGGTCTGCTTCGCGGCCGTCGTGGCGTGGCTGATCGTGCTGCAGCGGCTGAACGGCCGGAGCCGCGGCCTGCGGCGGCTCGGCGTCTTCGTGCTCGCGCCGGTGCTGACCCTGATGGTGCTCGCGGGCACCGTCCTCTATGCGCAGGCCGCTCCGGTGGTCCCGGCGCTGCAGTCGTACTGGCTGGTCATCCACGTGACGACCGTCACCCTCGCGACGGGGCTGTTCATCGTCCCCGGTGTCGCCAGCATCCTCTACCTGATGAAGAGGTCCGGGAAGCCCGCGCGGTTCGCGGCGAAGCTCCCGGCGGCGGAGACCCTGGACCGGTTGGCGTACCGCACCACCGTCGTCGGGTTCCCGATGTACACCTTCGCCGTCATCTGCGGCGCGATCTGGGCCGAGGCCGCCTGGGGCCGCTTCTGGGGCTGGGACCCCAAGGAGACGGTCGCGTTCATCGCCTGGGTGGTCTACGCGGCCTACCTGCACGCGCGGGCGACCGCAGGCTGGCGCACCACCGGGGCGGCGTGGATCAACATCGTGGGCCTCGCCACGGTGATCTTCAATCTCTTCTTCGTCAACATGGTGATCGCCGGACTGCACTCGTACGCGGGTCTCGGGTAGGGCGGACGGGGGAGCCGCATCGCATCACCTCGACCCGCAGAGTTTGCGCGACTACCGTCGGCGACCGTGAGCGAGACGAGGCCCGACGAGTACCCCGACGGTTCCGTGGGTCGGTACGTCCGGGAGCGCTGGGCGGCCGACGCCCGCGCCGCCGGCGACCAGCGGGACGACACCGCCGGTCAGAACGGCCACAACGGGGCCGGCATCGGTGCGCGGCGGGACGAGGCGTGGGGCGTCGTCCCGGAGGACGACTCCTGGGGCTCGGACGTCCTGGAGATGGACGAGCTCGAGGACGCCCCGTGGCCACGGGACGAGCAGGCCCCGCGGCCCTCACCGCACAGCCCTTCGCCGCACCCGCTCTCCTCCCCGCCGGTCCCGGCGCAGGAGACCCCGCCCACCCCGCCGCGGCCCCAGCCTGCCGTGTCGCCCCAGGCCCCGTCTCCGCAGGCCCCGCAGCCGACGGTTCGGCAGGCGCCCGTCCCGCAGACCTCGGTGGAGCAGGCTCCCGCCCCGGAGGCGCAGCCGTACGAGCCGCAGCCGTACGAGCCCCAGCCGTACGAGCCCCAGCCGTACGAGCAGCAGCCGTACGAGGCCCCGCAGCCCGAGACGCTCGCCCAGCAGGCTCCGGCCCCGCAGCGCCCGGCGCCGCCCGCCCGGCCCGACCCGGCCTCCGAGACCGGGCC
>NZ_JACBXB010001051.1 GCF_013870575.1 Pseudonocardia pini | reverse complement strand
GCGAGGGCGGCGCAGCCCGCGGCGCAGGTGCCGACGAGCATCGCGCGGCGGTTCAGGGCGGAGGTCATGTGGTGGGACTCCTGGTCAGAACGTCAGGCCCTTGGTGCTGAAGAACCACACCGAGGACGTCAGGAACAGGCCGGTGAGCAGGACGAACACCAGGCCGCCGAAGATCGGCAGGACCCAGCGGGGAGCGTCGCGCTTCGGCAGGAGCAGCATCTTCGCCGCGAAGGCACCGTAGAAGAAGCACCCGAACAGCGAGTGCAGCAGGACCCGCATCGAGGAGTCCTCGAACCCCAGGGCGTAGAGGCAGTGCACGGCGACGGGGATCGTCAGCAGCACGGCGACCCGGCCGGACCAGCGGTGCAGCGTCGCGGTCCGGGGGCCTGCCGGGCGGCTCTTCGCCAACCGCCCGTACATCCGCATCGACGTCCAGACCTGCACCAGGACCAGCACGAACGCGGCGGCGGTGAGCCAGCTCTTCGCCGCGATGCCCGAGGAGAAGCCCGCGAGGTTGATCGCGGTGCCGGTGCCCTCGTGGAGCCTGCCGTACACGCCCAGGCCCACCGACACGGCGATACCGACGGCGACGGGGACCAGCAGGGCCGCCGTCCGGCCGCGGCTCGGGCCCGCGGGCACGGCCTGCTCGGCCTGCTCGTCCCGGTAGCCGGGCGGGTCGTCGTACTGGGCGTAGGGGTCGTTCTCGTCGTAGTCGGGGCGGTCCCAGGTCTGGTGGGGGGCGGGCTCCCAGACCGGGTCCGCCTGCGGGTGACCCGCCCAGGCCGCGGCGACGGTGGGATCGGCGACGGGGTCGACGTCGGCCGGTGCGTGCTGCGCGGGGATCGCGGCGAAGACCTCGGTGCGGGCCTCCCCCGGGTGGTCGACGGGGTCCTGCGCCGGGTCCTGCGCCGGGTCCTGCGGGGTCCCGAGATCGGCGTAGCCGGGGTCGTAGTCCGGCTCGTACCCGACGGCGCGGAGCTCGGGATGGGTCGGCGGGTCGTAGGGGTTCGGCGCCGGCGGCCCGGTGAGCTCGACGGTGCGGTGGGGTGTGGGGGGCATCGCGGGTTCTCCGGGGGTGAGGTCGGGTCGGGTCAGGCCGAGCCGAGGTCGGTCAGCGTGCCGCGGTCCGTGGCGGGGCCGGTGGTCCGCTCGGGAGCCGCCGAGAACGGCCAGGTCTTCTCGCCGACCGACACGGTGCCCAGCACGGCCGAGTCCGAGACGTCGGCGGTGAGGTCGCCGTCCACGCCGCTGAGCTGCAGCGACCCGTCGTTGTAGGTGCCCTCGAACCAGGACTCGATCTTCTTGCCGTCGCACACGTAGGCCACGACCCGGTCGCCGTCCATGCCCACGGCCAGGGTCACCTCGTTGCCCGCCGAGCGGCCCGCGAAGGCGCCGGAGACGGCCGGGGCGGCCTGGGTCTGCGGCGCGGTCTGCGGCACGGTCTCCGGCGCGGCCTGGCTCTGCGGCGCGGCTTCGGGGGCGGCCTCGGGGGCCG
>NZ_JACBXB010001050.1 GCF_013870575.1 Pseudonocardia pini | reverse complement strand
GGGCGCGGTCGCGGCGGGGGGCAACGGGTTCGTCGCGGCGTTCGTGGCCGGGGTGTTCTTCGAACCGGCCGCCCGGCAGCTCCCGCCCGGGACCCTGCACCTCGTCGAGGACGTCGGCGAGCTGCTGTCGCTCGCCCTCTGGTTCATCTTCGGGGCGATCGTCAACCAGACCCTCGCGGGCGGCTCGATCACCTGGCAGATCGTGCTCTTCGCCCTCGTCGCCCTCACCGTCGCGCGGGTGCTGCCCGTGGCCGCGTCGCTCGTCGGCACCGACATCGCCCACCGGGACCGGCTCGTCGTCGGCTGGATCGGTCCGCGCGGCATCGCCACGCTCGTGTTCGGGATGCTCGCGTTCGTGGGGCTGCCCGACCCGGAGAACGACCTGGCCCTCGCGGTGACCGTGGTGACGATCGTGCTCAGCGTCGTCGTGCACGGCCTGTCCTCAGGGCTCGTGATGCGGCGGTACCGAACCGGGCCCGTGAGCCCCCTCCCTTCCGACCGTGATCACCGTCCGTGACCCATCGAGGCCGTATACGGCTCGAACGGGTCAGGAACAGTGATCACTCGGCACCGACGACGCGCGCTTCGCGGGATGTCTGGGCACAATGGGCGACCGACGATCCCTACGCCCGGGAGCGGCATGAGCGACGGAGGGCCCGGCGGAGCCGCGAGCTCGGCCCGGTGCACAGGCGGTGGCCACCTGGCCGATCCGGCACGCCTGCGTGCGGTCGAACGCACCGGGCTCGGGCCCGCGCCGGACCCGGAGCTGGACCACCTGGCCGCGTGGGTCCGCAGGGCGCTCGGGGTGCCGGTCTCGTTGGTGTCGCTGGTCCAGGCCGACCGGCAGGTCTGGCCGGGTCGGTCCGGGCTGGCCGAGCCGTGGGCGACGGCCCGCTCGTCGCCGTTGAGCCACTCGTTCTGCGGGCACGTCGTGGAGTCCGGCTCGCCGCTCGCGGTCACCGACGCGCGCACCGAGCCCCTGCTGCGCGACAGCGCGGCGATCCCGGTCCTCGGCATGGTGGCCTACGCCGGGGTGCCCGTGACGGACGCCGCGGGGCAGGTCCTGGGCACGCTCTGCGCGATCGACACCGCGCCGCGCCGGTGGACCGAGGACGAGCTGCAGACTTTGGGCGACATCGCGCGCGCCTGCTCCACGGAGCTGCGGCTGCGGCTCCTGCGCCATGACGCCGGGCAGGACGAGAGCCGCCGAGACGAGCTCGAGGACGCCCAGCAGCGCGCGTTGGACCGCAGCCAGGCCCTGCTGATCGCCTCCCAGGCCTTCACCGACACGAGCACCGTCGACGAGGTCCGGGCCCGCATCGGCGATCTCGTCGCCACCGAGCTGCGGCCCACCCACGTCGAGGTCGTCCTGGTCGACGAGCTCGGCCGGACCGAGCGGATCGACGCGACCGCCGCGGGCGACCCGGCTCTCCCCGAGACGCTCGCGGGCCCCGGCCGGACCTCGCCCGCGACCGCGGCCATCCGGCGACGGCGATT
>NZ_JACBXB010001049.1 GCF_013870575.1 Pseudonocardia pini | reverse complement strand
CTCCTTGGCCATGCCCGTGGCCACGACCGCGTCGAACACCTCCGTGCCCGCCACGATGTCGGACGGACGGGGCGGCGGGACGTGCATGTGCGCGTGCATGAGCACCGGGAGCCCGTCGCCCGCGTACGGCCGCCTGCCGGTGATCATCTCGAAGAACACACAGGTCAGGGCATAGACGTCCGACGCGTGGGTGACGGCGCCGTCGAACTGTTCCGGCGCCATGTAGGTCAGGCTGCCGAGCAGGGCGCCCGTGCGGGTCAGCGAGTGGCTGCGCCGGGTCGTGGTGGCCCGGGTGATGCCCCAGTCCGCGAGGTAGCAGAAGTCGGCGAGCCTGCCGTCGAGCAGGATGTTGGAGGGCTTGACGTCCCGGTGGACCAGACCGCTCTCGTGTGCCTCGTCCAGCGCGCTGGCCACCTGCTCGAGCATGTGCACCGCGCGGTCGGCGGGCAGCGGGCCGGAGCGCTCGATCAGGCCGTGCAGGTCCCCGCCGTCGACGAGCTGCATGTCGATGTAGAGCCGGCCCTGGATCGCACCGTAGCGATGGATGGTGATGACGTGCGGGTTGCGCAGCTGCGCCACGTGGTGGGCCTCGCGTCGGAACCGCTGCTGGAACTGCGGCTCGTCGGCCAGGTGGGGCGCGAGCCGCTTGACCGCGACGTCCCGGTCGTGCTCGGTGTCGTGGGCGCGGAACACCTCGCCCATGCCGCCGCGACCGAGGAGCTCCTCGAGCCGGTACGGACCGAATCTCTCGCCATCGTCCCCCGCCACACCTGGGCGTTCGGCACGCCAGACGATCTCGTTACCAGCGTCATCAACCCTGATGACCTGCCGGGCGCTGCGCGCGGAGGTCGGGTAGAGGACCGGCTGCGGAGCCGGTTCGGCGACATCGACGGCATCCCCGGGCTGCGGGGTGACGACGACACGGCAGGCCCGCAGGCTCCGGCGCGCCGGGCGCTCGACTCCGGGGAGACCGACCGGGCGGTGCGGTGGCGGGTGCCTGTCCGCTGGTACCTGTTCGTGCTGCTGGCGCTGCCCGCCGCGGAGCTGCTGGGTGCGGTGGTCGTGCCCGGCGCGATGGCCGCCTACAGCCCCCTGACCCTCGCGATGGTCGCCACGTACCCGCCGCGGTCCTGGTCCGGGGTCTGGACGCCGCCGACCGTCGCCGACATCGCCATGTTCGTCGTGATGATCACCGGCCTGACGATCGTCATGACCTGGGTCTTCACCAACGCGCGGGGGAGCCTGCTGCTCACCATGCTGATGCACGCGTCGTTCACCACGTTCGCCGACATGGTCGTCGCCCCGCTCTTCCCCGCCCCCCCTCCTCGAGGAGTTCGGGCTCCTCCCGGAGCTGATCGGGTTCTCGCTGGTCGCGCTGATCGTGGTCGCCGCGACCCGGGGCAGGCTGAGCTACGACCGCTACCTGCGGGACGAGCCGTCCGCGGCGGTCCGGGTGGTCGCGTCCCGACCGGAGTGACCAGGCGGGGTGCGCAGGCGGTC
>NZ_JACBXB010001048.1 GCF_013870575.1 Pseudonocardia pini | reverse complement strand
TGTTCGGGGCCGCGCCCGTCGACGTCCCGATGACCAGCACCGGCGAGCACCACGCCGGCGCCCCCAACCCGGCCTCGTGGTTCCCCGGCGGGACGGTCGTTCCCGTCTCCGCGCCCCTGCCCTAGGAGAAGACAGATGTCCGTGCTCACCGCCCCCTTGAAGGGGGTCCTCGACACCGAACGCGCGGCGTTCGGCCCGCTGGACCGCAAGGCCCCACCGACCCAGCCGGCCCCGACAGCCGTCGCGGTGCTGCTCGCCGCGCTGTTCCTGTGGGGCGTCTCCCGCGTCGCCCCCGCGACCATGGTCGTGACCGGGGTGCTCGGCCTGCTCCTCGGCTTCACCCTGTTCCACTCCCGCTTCGGGTTCACCTCCGGCTGGCGCCAGCTCGTCGCCGTCGGGCAGGGCGCGGCGATCCGGGCGCACATGGTGATGCTCGGCGTGGCGACGGTCCTGTTCGCGATCGTCTTCGCGACGGGCCTCGGGCTCTCCGGCGACCCGCGGGGCTACGTCAACCCGATCGGCATCGGGCTGATCGTGGGCGCGTTCCTGTTCGGCGTCGGGATGCAGATCGGCGGCTCGTGCGCCTCCGGCACCCTGTTCGCCGTCGGCAGTGGACAGTCCGCGATCGTGTTGACGCTCTTCGGCTTCATCGTCGGCTCCATCCTCGCGGCGCTGAGCTTCCCGTTCTGGACGGACGTCGTGCCGCAGGGGGTGCCGGTCGACCTGCGGGACGTCTTCGGCGGGATCCCCGGCGCGCTCGCGGTGTCGCTCGTGGTCATGGTCGGGATCGCCGCGGTGACCTACGTGGTGGCGAAGCGGCGCACGCCCCCGCCCGTCGAGCGCCCGCCGTCGGCCCGGGGGATCGCCCGGGTGCTGCGCGGCTCGTGGCCGATGTGGGTCGGCGCGATCGTCCTCGCCGTGCTCAACGCGGCGGTGCTGGTCGTGTCCGGCCAGCCCTGGGGCGTGACGAGTGCCTTCGGCCTCTGGGGCGCGAAGGTCCTGCAGTGGTTCGGGGCGGAGCCGCAGAACTGGGCCTTCTGGCAGGTGCCGGCGAACGCGAAGTCGCTGGCGGGGCCGGTGCTCGCCGACCGGATCTCGGTGCTGGACATCGGGATCATGATCGGGGCGCTCTTCGCCTCCGGCGTCGGCGGCGCCTTCCTGCTGCACAAGCGGATCCCCTGGAAGATCGCGGTCGGAGCCGTGGTCGGCGGGATCCTCATGGGGTACGGCGCGCGGCTCGCGGGCGGCTGCAACATCGGCGCCTACTTCTCCGGGATCGCCTCGTTCAGCCTGCACGGCTGGATCTGGGGTGCGGTCGCGCTGGCGGGGACGTGGGTCGGGCTGCGGCTGCGGCCACTGTTCGGACACACCAACCCCAAGCCGGTCGACTCGCTGTGCTGATGAGTACACAACCGAAGGGACACATGATGATCCGTGCCACTGCGATCTTGACAGCGGCGCCGATCACCCCACCGCCGCCGATCACCCCACCGCCGCCGA
>NZ_JACBXB010000104.1 GCF_013870575.1 Pseudonocardia pini | reverse complement strand
GGGCGCGTCTCCCGAGACGACGGCCTCGACGATCGAGAGGTGGTCGCCGTGGCCGGGGTGGCGGCGGCGGTCGCGCTCTCCGGTGTCCCCCGCCGGATCCTCGGCGGGCTCGTCGCCGCAGCCGGGGTCGGCGGGCTCGTGACGGCCCTCGTCGGGTGGCTGTCGCCGCCGAGCGCCGAGGAGCTGCCCGGCCTGCTCGGCAGCGCCGCGGGCGGGGCGGCGGCCGTGCCCGGCGCCGTCGTCACGACCACCGCGGCCCCGCTGCTCGCGGTGCTGGGTGGGCTCCTCGTCGCACTGGGCGGGGTGCTCCTGGTGGTCGCGGACCGGCGCCTGCCGCGGATGGGCGCGAAGTACGACGCCCCCGGTGCGGCGCGTCCCGTCGACCCCGAGCGGACGGCCTGGGACGAGCTGGACTCCGGCGTGGACCCGACCACCGAGGGCGCCTTCTCCGGCCCTGACGCCGGCACCCCGAACAGGGCTGATTAGCATGCCCCCGACGCCTGGTAGGCCCGAACCCGGAAGGGGAGTGCGCCCCGTGGGCGAGCACGATGAGGTGAGTGCGGGAGTGGGAGGCGCTGGTCCCAGCGTTCTCGACTCCATCGTGGACGGTGTCCGGGAGGACCTCGCGGCCCGGGAGGCCGTGGTCGACTTCGCGGAGATCAAGCGGCGCGCCGCGGCGGCCGCGCCGCCCAAGGACGTGATGGCGGCGCTGAACGAGCCCGGCGTCGGCGTGATCGCCGAGGTCAAGCGGCGCAGCCCGTCGAAGGGCGCGCTGGCCACGATCCCGGACCCGGCCGTCCTGGCCGCGGCGTACGCCCAGAACGGCGCGCGGGTGATCAGCGTGCTCACCGAGCAGCGCCGGTTCGGCGGCTCGCTCGACGACCTGGCCGCCGTCCGCGCCGCCGTGGACGTCTGCGTGCTGCGCAAGGACTTCGTCGTCACCCCGTACCAGGTGCACGAGGCCCGGGCGTACGGGGCGGACCTGGTGCTGCTGATCGTCGCGGCGCTGGAGCAAAACGTCCTCGAGTCGCTGCTCGACCGGGTGGAGTCCCTCGGGATGACCGCGCTGGTCGAGGTGCACACCGAGGAGGAGGCGGACCGCGCGCTGGAGGCCGGGGCGAAGGTCATCGGCGTCAACGCACGGAACCTGCACACCCTCGAGGTGGACCGCGGCGTGTTCGGGCGGATGGCCCCCGGCCTGCCGAACGACGTCCTGCGGGTCGCCGAGTCCGGCGTCCGCGGCCCCGGCGACCTGCTCACCTACGCGGGCTGGGGCGCGGACGCGGTGCTCGTCGGCGAGGGCCTGGTGACCAGCGGGGACCCCGGCGCGGCGGTGCGGGCCCTGGTGGCTGCGGGCTTCCACCCGTCGTGCTCCAGAATGGTGCGGTGAGCTCCTCCAGCACAGTCCAGGCGTCGCAGGGCATCGAGACCCCCTCGGGACACGAACCCGACGAGCACGGCCACTTCGGCCGCTACGGGGGTCGATGGGTGCCCGAGGCCCTGGTCGCGGCGCTCGACGAGCTGGAGACGGCCTACGAGAAGGCCCGCCACGACCCGGAGTTCCTCACCGAGCTGGACCGCCTGCACCGGGACTACACCGGGCGGCCCTCGCCGCTCACGGACGTCCCCAAGCTCTCGCAGCACGCGGGTGGCGCGCGGATCCTGCTCAAGCGCGAGGACCTGAACCACACCGGCTCCCACAAGATCAACAATGTGCTGGGCCAGGCGCTGCTCACCAAGCGGATGGGCAAGAAGCGGGTCATCGCCGAGACCGGAGCGGGCCAGCACGGCGTGGCCACGGCCACCGCGTGCGCGCTGTTGGACCTCGAGTGCGTCGTGTACATGGGCGAGGTCGACACCCGTCGGCAGGCGCTGAACGTGGCCCGGATGCGGCTGCTCGGCGCCACCGTGATCCCGGTCAAGACCGGCTCGCGCACGCTGAAGGACGCGATCAACGAGGCGCTGCGGGACTGGGTCACCAACGTCGACTCCACGCACTACCTGCTTGGCACGGTCGCGGGCCCGCACCCGTTCCCGCAGCTGGTCCGGGACTTCCACCGGATCATCGGGCTGGAGGCGCGCGAGCAGGTGCTCGCGCGCTGCGGCCGCCTCCCGACGGCGATCGCCGCCTGCGTCGGCGGCGGGTCGAACGCGATCGGCATCTTCCACGCCTTCCTCGACGACCCGGGCGTCCGGCTCGTCGGGTTCGAGCCCGGGGGGGACGGCATCGAGACCGGCAGGCACGGGGCCACCCTGTCCGCGGGCTCGCCCGGCGCGTTGCACGGCGCCATGAGCTACCTGCTGCAGGACGAGGACGGGCAGACCGCCGAGTCGTACTCGATCTCCGCGGGGCTGGACTACCCGGGCGTCGGGCCGGAGCACTCACTGCTCAAGGACCTCGGCCGCGCCGAGTACCAGCCGGTCACCGACGCCGAGGCAATGGACGCGTTCGCGCTGCTCTGCCGCACCGAGGGGATCATCCCGGCGATCGAGTCCGCGCACGCCGTGGCCGGTGCGTTGCGGCTGGGCAAGGAGCTGGGGCCCGACGCGGTCATCCTGGTCAGCCTCTCCGGGCGCGGGGACAAGGACGTCGACACCGCGGCGAAGTGGTTCGGGATGATCGGGTCGGACGAGTCGGCCGAGTCGGCCGACGGGACGGCGATCGCGGAGGGCGTGGTCCGGGAGCCTGCGGGCTCGTTCGCGGACGCCGGCAGCGAGACCGAGGGGATCCAGGCGTGAGTGGCGTCGACGAGGTGTTCGCGAGGTGCCGGGCCGAGGGCCGGGGCGCGCTGGTGGGGTACCTGCCCGCCGGCTACCCGACCGTCGACGAGGGCGTCGCGCTGCTGACCGCGATGAGCGAGGGCGGGTGCGATCTGCTCGAGGTCGGCGTCCCGTACTCGGACCCGGTGATGGACGGGCCCACGATCCAGGCCGCCGCCGATCTCGCGCTGTCGAACGGCTTCCGGCTGAAGGCGGTCTTCGAGACCGTCTCGCGCGTGTCGGCGGCCGGGGGCGCCTGCGTGGTGATGACCTACTTCAACCCGGTGCTGAAGTACGGGGTGGAGCGGTTCGCCGCGGACCTCGCCGCGGCGGGAGGGCTCGGGATGATCACCCCGGACCTGATCCCGGACGAGGCGGACGAGTGGCTCGTCGCCTCCGAGAAGCACGGTCTCTCCCGGACCTTCCTGGTGGCGCCGTCGTCGACCGAGCAGCGGATCGCCTCGACCGCGGCCGCGAGCTCGGGGTTCGTCTACGCCACCTCGGTGATGGGCGTGACGGGCGCGCGGGACTCGGTCAACTCGGCGGCGGGGGACATCGTGGCCCGCACGCGCCCGCACACCTCGCTGCCGATCGGCGTCGGGCTCGGGGTGCGCAACGGCGAGCAGGCCGCCGAGATCGCGGGCTTCGCCGACGCGGTCATCGTGGGCTCCGCCTTCGTGACCGCGGCGGCCGAGGGTGGTCCTGAGGGGGTCCGCGCGCTGGCGCAGGACCTGGCCGCGGGAGTCGCGCGGGCGGGTCTGCCGCCGACCTGACCCGGTCCCGGCACCGAGGTCCACCGCTCGACGGCCCAGGCCCACTCCGGCGGTGTTGCCGCCCTGGCGCATGGGCCCGGTATGAGCTGCGGGCAGCGCCTTGCCGGACGTCGACTGGATCACCGGACCACGCGACCGTCCGGTGCGGGACACCGACCTAGGCGAGCACCTTTGCACTGCCCGCACCGGTGCGGGTGCGGGCAATGCGGCTGCGGAGCGTGCCGCCCGCACGTGAGCGGGCAGGGCGAAGGTGGGTGGCGCCCGCACGTGAGCGGGCAGGGCAAAGGTGGGTGCCGCCCGCACGTGAGCGGGCAGGGCAAAGGTGCGGGCTACCCGCACGCGGGCCAGGCAGCACCGGTGCGAGTGCGGGCCACCCGCACACGAGCGGGCAGGGCAAAGGTCCGCGGAGAGAGGGGGCCGGGGTCGTCCGACCGGGGTCCCGACGCCCCGCGCTACGGTGGGTCCTGTGCTGACCACCAGCGTGCTCGCCTACCTCCCGAGTCCCGACCGCGGCGTCTGGCACCTCGGGCCGGTCCCGCTTCGGGCGTACGCGCTCTTCATCATCGCCGGGATCGTCGTGGCGATCTGGTGGGGGGAGAAGCGCCTCGTCGCGCGCGGGGGGCCCGCGGGCACGGTCGTCGACGTGGCGGTCTGGGCCGTGCCCTTCGGCCTCATCGGCGGGCGGCTCTACCACCTGGCCACGGACTGGCGGACCTACTTCGGGCCCGGCGGCGACCCGGTGGACGCGCTCAAGATCTGGGAGGGCGGCCTCGGGATCTGGGGCGCGATCGCGCTCGGCGCGGTCGGCGCGTGGATCGGCTGCCGTCGGCGGAGGATTCCGCTGCCCCTGTTCGCCGACGCCGTGGCGCCCGGGATCATCGTCGCCCAGGCCATCGGGCGGCTCGGCAACTACTTCAACCAGGAGCTCTACGGCGGGCCGACCACGCTGCCGTGGGGGCTGGAGATCTACGAGCGGGTGGACCCGGCCACCGGGGCCTCGGACCCGCTCGGCGGCGTCGCCGTGGACACGGCGAACCCGATCGCGATCGTGCACCCCACGTTCCTGTACGAGCTGCTCTGGAACCTGGCCGTCGCCGCGCTGATCGTGTGGGCGGACCGGCGCTTCCGGCTGGGCCGCGGTCGGGTGTTCGCGCTGTACGTCGCGGGCTACACGCTCGGCCGGTTCTTCATCGAGCTGATGCGCACCGACCCGGCGACGCGGGTGTTCGGCGACATCCGGATCAACGTCGTCGTGTCCGCCGTGCTGTTCCTGGCCGCGGTGGCCTATGTGGCGCTCGTGCGCGGGCCGCGCGAGACGGTGCCGCCGGAGGCGTTCGTCCTGGCGGGCGTCGAACCGCCGGGAGAGCCCGACCCCAGCGACGAGAGCGACCCGAGCGAGACCGTCGACGCCGGCGAGCGGAAGACCGACGACTCCCCGGACCGCGCCCCGTGAGCGGAGCCTTCACCGGCTTCGGGGACGGCGCCGTCGAGTTCTACGACGGCCTGCTGGCGGACAACAGCAAGGCCTACTGGACCGACCAGCGCGAGGTCTACGAGGAGCACGTCAAGGGGCCGATGACGGCGTTGCTGGCCGACCTGGCCGCCGAGTTCGGCTCGGGGAAGGTGTTCCGGCCGTACCGCGACGTGCGGTTCTCGAAGGACAAGACGCCGTACAAGACCCACTGCGGTGGCTTCGCGCCGCCCTACTACGTCCAGGTCGGCCCGGAGGGCATGCTCGCCGCGGCGGGCTTCTACGGCATGGCCCCGGACCAGCTGGCCCGCTTCCGCGTCGCCGTGGACGACGGGCGCCGAGGCGAGGCGCTCGTCGCGCTCCTCGCCGAGGCCGAGAAGGCCGGGCTGACGATCGGCGGGGAGCAGCTGAAGACCCGCCCGAAGGGCACCGACCCCGAGCACCCGCGGCTGGACCTGCTGCGTCGCAAGGGCCTGATGGTCTCGCGTCGCTGGCCACCGGACGACATCCTGCACGGCTCCGGGGCGCGGGACCGCGTGCGGAGGACCTGGCGGGCGGGCCGCCCGCTCGCGGAGTGGCTTGCGGACCACGTGGGCCCGAGCGAGCAGCCCCGGCGCTGAGCCGCGGGACGAGGGTGCACGTTTCGTGCGCTCAGCGTCGTCGGCACCGCGCTGACGGCACGCAACCCGCGATCTTGCCGCGCTGAGCGCACGAAACGTGCGATCTTGGTCGGGCCTCAAGTCGGGCCTCAGGTCGGGCCTCAGGTCGGGCCTCAGGTCGGGTCTCAGGTCGGGCGTGGGCGGGTCAGGGCGGCGTGGAGCAGGACGCCCAGCGACACCCCGAGGCAGTCCGCGACGACGTCGAGGATCTCGAAGTCCCGGTCGATCGGGAGGACGCCCTGCAGCACCTCCGACCCCACGGCGTACACCGTGAGCCCCACGACCAGCGGCAACGGCGGGATCCGCGCCCACCGGCCGGTGGCCCCCAGGAGGGCGAAGACGGCGAGGTGGACGAGCTTGTCCACGCCCTCGGGCGCCGACGGGACCCCCGACGAGGGGAGGAACAGGACCACCAGACTGACCAGCGTCGCGAGTCCGAAACACAGGCGTCCCACTGTTCGTCTTCCTCCAACCTGATCGTTAAAGAGAGCGCGCTAGGCTTGTCGCCGTGACTCGTCGCACGAAGATCGTCTGCACCATCGGTCCGGCCACCGCCACACCGGACCGTATCCGGGAGCTCGTCGCGGCCGGGATGGACGTCGCTCGCCTCAACTTCAGCCACGGCACCCGCGACGACCACAAGCGCGTCTTCCAGATGGTCCGCGACGCCGCGGACGCCGAGCAGCGCGCCGTGGGCATCCTCGCGGACCTCCAGGGCCCCAAGATCCGCCTCGGCACCTTCGCCGACGGCCCCACCGAATGGCAGACCGGTGAGGAGGTGCGGATCACGGTCGAGGACTGCGAGGGCGCCCACGACCGCGTCTCCACCACCTACAAAGGCCTCGCGCAGGACGCCCGCGCGGGCGACCGCCTCCTCGTCGACGACGGCAAGGTCGGCCTGCGCGTCGTCGAGGTCGACGGCAACGACGTCGTGTGCCGGGTGACCGAGGGTGGCCCGGTCAGCAACAACAAGGGCATCTCGCTGCCCGGGATGAACGTCTCGGTGCCCGCGATGAGCGAGAAGGACATCGCGGACCTGGAGTTCGCGCTCAAGCTGTCCGTCGACATCATCGCGCTGAGCTTCGTGCGTAGCCCCGCGGACATCGACGGTGTGCACCGGATCATGGAGAAGATCGGCGTCAAGCTGCCGGTCGTCGCCAAGCTGGAGAAGCCGGAGGCCGTCGACAACCTCGAGGCCATCGTGCTGGCGTTCGACGGTGTGATGGTCGCCCGCGGCGACCTCGGCGTCGAGCTGCCGCTGGAGAACGTCCCGCTGGTGCAGAAGCGGGCGATCCAGATCGCTCGTGAGAACGCCAAGCCGGTGATCGTCGCGACCCAGATGCTGGACTCGATGATCACCAACTCCCGGCCGACCCGCGCCGAGGCCAGCGACGTCGCGAACGCCGTGCTCGACGGGGCGGACGCGCTGATGCTCTCCGGCGAGACCGGCGTGGGGCGCTACCCGATCAAGACGGTCCGCACGATGGCCACGATCATCGAGGCGGTCGAGGCCGGGCCCACGAACGTGCCGCCGCTGAACCACGTGCCGCGGACCAAGCGCGGCGTGCTGTCCTACGCGGCCCGAGACATCGGCGAGCGGCTCTCGGCCCGAGCGCTGGTCGCGTTCTCCCAGTCCGGGGACACCGTCCGGCGCCTCGCCCGGCTGCACACCCGGCTCCCGCTGCTGGCCTTCACCCCGGCGGCGGACGTGCGCAACCAGCTGTCCATGACCTGGGGCGTCGAGACGTTCCTGGTCGAGGCCGTGGACTCCACGGACGCCATGGTCCGCCAGGTCGACCACGCCATGCTGTCGATCGGCCGGTTCCAGCCGGGCGACCTCGTGGTGATCGTGGCGGGCTCGCCGCCCTCGACCGTCGGCTCCACGAACCTCATCCGGGTGCACCGGCTGGGCGAGGAGGACCACGCGTAGGGCACGATCCCCGGCGTGATCCCTGAACTGGACGTCGACGGCATTCCCCGCGGCCAGGTCGTCCTCGACGAGCTGATTCGGCTGCTCGACCTGGAACAGCTCGACGTCGACCTGTTCCGCGGGACCAGCCCGGCGACCTCGCCGGTGCGGGTCTTCGGCGGGCAGGTCGCCGCGCAGGCGCTGGTGGCGGCCGGGCGCACGGTCGAGCCGGACCGGTTCGTGCACTCCCTGCACTCGTACTTCATCCGGGCCGGGGACCCGCGCAGGCCGATCGTGTTCCGGGCCGAGCGGATCCGGGACGGCCGGTCGTTCAGCACCCGGCGGGTGCTGGCGATCCAGGGCGGCGAGGCGATCTTCGCGCTGTCCGCCTCGTTCCAGCTCGCCCAGGAGGGGCTGGTGCACTCGGTGCCGCCGCGCCGCGCGGTGCCCCCGCCCGAGGAGCTGGACTCCCTCGGCGCACGGGTGCTCAGCGGGGCGGGTGCGGGCTGGATGGAGCGCATCCCGCGCTCGTTCGACATCCGGCTGGTCGACGAGCCCGTGTGGATCGAGGACCGGGTCGCCACGGACGAGCCGATCCGGGCGTGGATGAAGGCCGACGGCACGGTCCCCGACGACCCGCTGCGCCACGTCTGCCTACTCACCTACATCTCGGACCTGACGCTGCTGGGGTCGGTCGTCGGGCGCCACGACATGAGCTCGACGTCGGTGCAGCTCGCGAGCCTGGACCACGCCATGTGGTTCCACCAGCCGTTCCGGGCGGACGAGTGGCTGCTCTACGAGTGCTGGAGCCCCGCGGCGTCGGGCGGCCGGGGCCTGGCCGAGGGCCGGTTCTTCACCCGCGACGGCACCTTGGTCACCAGCGTGCTGCAGGAGGGCCTGGTCCGGCTCCCGCGGGAGTGATCGCGCCTAAGGTGGGCCCATGAGCGAGAAGCGAGACCGCGACTGGGGCTTCCGCACCCGGGCGGTCCACGCGGGCGCCGTCCCGGACTCCGCGGTGGGGGCGCGGGCGGTGCCCATCTACCAGTCGACCAGCTTCGTCTTCGAGGACACCCAGGACGCCGCGAGCCTGTTCGCGCTGCAGAAGTACGGGCTGATCTACAGCCGGATCGGCAACCCGACGGTCGCGGTGCTCGAGGAGCGGCTGGCCAGCCTGGACGGCGGGATCGGCGCGGTCGCGACGGCGTCGGGGCAGGCCGCGGAGTTCCTGACCTTCGCCTGTCTGGCCGGGGCGGGGGACCACGCCGTCGCGGCGTCGGCGCTGTACGGGGGCACGATCACCCAGCTCGACGTGACGTTGCGCCGGTTCGGCGTGGACACCACGTTCGTCGCGGGGACGGACCCGGCGGACTACGCCGCCGCGATCACCGACCGTACGAAGTTCGTGTTCACCGAGGTCGTGGCCAACCCGGGGGGTGAGGTGGCGGATATCGCGGGGCTCGCCGACGTCGCGCACGCGGCGGGCGTCCCGCTGATCGTCGACGCCACCCTGGCCACCCCGTACCTCTGCCGACCGATCGAGCACGGCGCGGACATCGTGATCCACTCGGCCACCAAGTTCCTCGGCGGGCACGGCACCACGCTCGGCGGGGTGGTGGTCGAGTCCGGCCGGTTCGACTGGGGCAACGGACGGTTCCCGACGATGACCGAGCCCGTGCCGTCGTACGGCGGGTTGACCTGGTGGGGGAACTTCCAGGAGTTCGGGTTCCTCACCAAGCTGCGGGCCGAGCAGCTGCGGGACGTGGGGCCCTCGCTGGCCCCGCACTCGGCGTTCCTGCTGCTCCAGGGCGTGGAGACGCTGCCGCTGCGGATGGCCGCGCACGTCGCCAACGCACAACGCGTGGCCGAGTGGCTCGAGGCGGACCCGCGCGTCGAGTACGTGCGGTACGCGGGGCTGCCGAGCCACCCGCACCACGAGCGCGCGAAGCGCTACCTGCCGGAGGGGCCCGGCGCGGTGTTCGCCTTCGGGGTGCGGGGCGGGCGTGCGGCGGGCGCGCGGTTCATCGAGTCCGTGCAGCTCTGCAGCCATCTGGCCAACGTCGGAGACGCCCGCACGCTGGTCCTGCACCCGGGCTCCACCACGCACCAGCAGCTCACCCCCGCCCAGCTGGAGCAGGCCGGGGTGCCCGAGGACCTGATCCGGATCAGCGTGGGGCTCGAGGACCCGGACGACATCGTCTGGGATCTCGACCAGGCCCTGACCGCGGCGTCGAAGGAGAACCTGTGACCTGGGAGAACCCGTCCCCGCAGGAGCGGCAGCGGATCCTGCGGCGGACGCGGACCGTCGCGATGGTCGGTGCGTCCCCGAACCCCGCGCGGGTGTCGAACTTCGTGGCGACCTACCTGCTGTCCAGCACGGCCTACGAGGTCTGGTTCGTGAACCCGAACGCCACCGAGATCCTGGGCAGGCCCGTGTACCCGTCCTTGGCGGAGTGCCCCGGGGTGCCGGACCTCGTGGACACCTTCCGCAAGCCGGAGGACCTGTCGGGGGTGCTCGACGAGCTGCTCGCGCTCGACGGCGTGCAGACCTGGTGGCTGCAGTTCGGGCTGTGGGACGAGGGCCTGGCGGGCAAGGCGGAGGCCGCGGGCCTGACCGTGGTGATGGACAGGTGCCTGAAGGTGGAGCACGCCCGGTTCGCGGGCGGCCTGCACCTCGCGGGCTTCGACACCGGGGTGATCAGCGCACGCCGCCGCGAGTGATCAGCGGAAGATCAGGGTGTCCACGATCAGCGTGACCGCCCGCAGCACCCAGAAGGCCGGTGCGGCCAGCAGGAACAGCTTCCACAGCTCCGACCAGCCCCGGTGCCGCGCGGCGTACCAGGTGGGCCAGGCGGCCAGCACGCAGGCGATCAGGATCCAGCCGATCTGGACCAGCAGGCGGTTGCTGTCCACCTCGCCGGTGCCGCGGCCGAACAGCACGAGGAGGGCGAAGGCGATCACTCCCCAGCCGAGCGCGCCGACGAGCGCGCGGTAGTAGGGGACCGCCGCCGCCTCGGGGGCAGGCGTGGTCGCGTCCTTCCCCCGCTTCTGCTGTGCCACGGCCACGAGCCTATCCGGCGTGGTCAGCGCCGTC
>NZ_JACBXB010001047.1 GCF_013870575.1 Pseudonocardia pini | reverse complement strand
CGGTGGTCGTCGCGCGGAACGGCTCGCGGCCGACGCCGTTCCCGCGCGACCGCGTCTGACCTCGATGGCGACCCGATCGTTCCTGCACACGCCCGGCCGGATCGTCTCGCCGGGCCCGGGGCGGAGCCGGGACCGGCTCCTCGTGGCCTACGGCTGGACGATCGGGCCGCTGCTCGCGGGATACCTGTTCCTGGACAAGGCCTTCGCCTACCTGCACGTGCCGGGCACGCCGCTCTACGTCGGCGAGCTCGTGCTGGCCCTCGGGATCGCCGGGCTCGTCGCGTCGACCGGCTACCTGCGGATCCCGCTGCGGGACGAGTCCCTCCTCTGGGTCCTCCTCCTCTTCGTGCTGTGGGGCGCGATCCGGACCGTCCCGGGGGTCCGCGCGTACGGGATCGACGCCGTCCGGGACTCGGCGCTCTGGTACTACTCGCTCTTCGCGCTCGTCATCGTGGCGGCGATGGCGCGGTCGCCGGAGATCCTCGACCGGCTGTGGTCCGGTCTGGCGCGGATCAGCCCCTGGCTGCTGCTCTGGCTGCCCCTCGCCGTGGTCCTCGTGCCGTTCTCCGCGCGGGCCCCGACGATGCCGTTCAGCGACATCTCCGTGCTCTCCCACAAGTCCGGCAACGCCGGGACCGCCGCCCTCCTGGTGATCGCCGGGCTCTGGCTGGCCCCGCGCGGTCGCTCACCGGGTCGGGCGGCGTGGACGATGCTGGGGCTGCTGATCATCGCCCTGGTGGCCACGCAGAACCGGGGCGGCCTCATCGGCACGCTCGCGGGCGCGTCGGTCTGGTTGTCGTTCCACCACGACCGGCTGCGGATGCTCGCGAAGGCCGGGGTCGTCGGGGTGATCGCCCTGACGCTGTTCAGCCTGCTCGCGGTCGACGTCCCGATCCCCGGCCTGCAGGGCCGTTCCTTCTCGACCACGCAGCTGGTGAACAACGTCCTGAGCCTGACCGGCTCGGCGGACGCGCCCGGGAACCTCAGCGGCACGGTCGACGGCCGCCAGCAGCTGTGGAGCAGGGTCGTCGAGCGCCAGGTCAACGAGGGGGAGCTGGTGGACGGCGCGGGGTTCGGCCCCAACCTCGCGAGCGAGGTCGGCGTGTACGACGAGGGGACGACGAAGCTGCGCAACCCGCACAACTCGCACCTGAACATCCTGGCGCGGATGGGGGTGCTCGGCTTCGGCCTCTGGGTCGCGTTGTGGGCGGGCTGGTACTGGCGGCTGGTGGGTGCGGTGGGCAGGCTCAAGCGGCAGGGGCTGCACACCCGTCGACAGACCGCCGCCCTCTGCATGACCGTGGCCACGACGGTGCTGGTCTCGACGTTCTTCGACCCGCAGCTCGAGGGCGCGCAGGTGGCCGCCCTGCTGTGGACGGTGTTCGGGATCGGCGTGGTGGTCACCAGCCGGAGCGGCTGGTTCCGGCCCGCGCCGGAGGCCCCGGCGAGGTTCCTGGCCGAGCCCGGGTCCGGGTGATGAGGGCCCGCGCGTGGGGCGTCGG
>NZ_JACBXB010001046.1 GCF_013870575.1 Pseudonocardia pini | reverse complement strand
CTCGCCGCTGCGCCGCTGAGCTGCGGGGGTTACGCCGGACCCAGTTGCCCGGCGTTTCCGCCCGACCGCGTCGCATGATCACTGCTTGGGCACCCGGAGCCGTGTGTGGCGCGGCCGAGAGCTCCGAGGTGGTGATCATGCTGGGTGCCGGGGCCTTGAGGCTCGCCGCTGCGCCGCTGAGCTGCGGGGGTTACGCCGGACCCGCTTGCCCGGCGTTCCGTCCGACCGCGTCGCATGATCACCGCTTGGGCACCCGGAGCCGTGTGTGGCGCGGCCGAGAGCTCCGAAGTGGTGATCATGCCTCGATAACCGAGGCCTAGCCACCGAGCTGGGGGGACGTGCCGGTGCCGCCGCCCGGTAACCCGCCCGACTTCGTCGCATGATCACCGTTTAGGCGCGCGGAGCCGTGTGTAGCGCGGTTGAGTGCTCCGAGGTGGCGATCATGCCTCGTATGCCCGGGCCTCGAGGCTCCCGGCTGAGAGCTGCACCGACACCACCCGCCCGGCCGCCTAGCTTGACCATCGCTTGGGCGCGCGGAACCGTGTGTGGCGCGGTTGAGTGCTCCGAGGTGGTGATCATGCCTCGAACACTGGGCCTGGCCGCTGCGCCGCTGAGCTGTGGGTTTGCGCCGGCGCCGCCGCTCGGCGATCCGCCCGCCCGCGTCGCATGATCAGTGCTTGGGCACGCCGAGCGGCCTCTGGCGCGGTTGAGCGTTCCGAGATGGTGATCATGTCTTGCGTGCCCGGGCCTCGCGGCTGGCGGCCGCGCCGCTAGCTGTGGGGTCGCGCCAGCGCTGCGCCACCCGCTTGTCAATCTCGCCGATCGCGTCGCTTGAGCACCGCCTGGGCGCGGGGAGCCGTGTGTGGCGCGGTCGAGTGCTCCGGGGTGGTGATCATGCCTCGAACACCGGGCCTGGCCGCCGGGCCGCTGAGCCGTGGGTTCTGCCCAAGCCGCCACTGGTGATCCGCTCGACCGCGTCGCATGATCACCGCTTGGGCACGCCGAGCCGTGTGCGGCGCGGTCGACCGCTCCGAAATGGTGATCATTCGAGACGTTCGTGCCGCGCCGTCGCACCGCCGGCCGGCGCGCACCTGCCGCCCATGATCACCGTCTCGGCACCCACGGCCGTGATGACCGCGGCCGGCCGCGCCAATCCAATGATCATCGGCGGCGGCGCTGGAGACCGGCGGCCGCGATGAGGTGGGCTCACGGGCCGAGCAGGGACTCCAGGTGGGTGCCTGCGAAGCGGCGGTCGGGATCGAGGCGGTCCCGGATCGCGTGGAAGTCCGGAAGGCGGGGGTAGGCCACCGCGAGGTCGGCCACCGTCCAGTCGTGCCGACCCGCCCAGTGCGGCCGCCCGCCCATCCCCTCCAACACCGAGCCGACCAGCCGGAACAGCGGCCCGTGGTCCTCGCCCCGGGGGCTGCGGACCGCGATCCAGCCGGTCTCGCGCCCGTAGGCGGGATGCAACCAGCCCGTCTCGGCGGGGCCGACCCGGATCTC
>NZ_JACBXB010001045.1 GCF_013870575.1 Pseudonocardia pini | reverse complement strand
CCGTCGGTGCCGCGGTCGCGGGAGTGGTCGTCTCGCTGCTGCTGGGTCTGCCCTGGTGGGGCTGGGTGTTGCTGATCTTCGTCGTGGTCGCGGCCGTGGTCGGCCTCCTCGTGGTGAAGGCCCGTGGGAGGGCGACCGGGGAGGGGGTCGGCGACCCCGCCACGGACACCGTCACCGACTCGGCCCCCGACACCGTGCCGCCCGGCTCGGACCCGGCCTGACCCGAGACCGACCCGCCCGGTCAGCGGCGGGCGAACTCGCCCCTCCGCAGGTCGAACGTCAGCTCCCGGGAGTCCTCCCGCAGCCCCGTGAGCACCAGCCCGACCAGCTCGTCGACCTCGGCCGCGGCCTTCAGCGGCAGGGCCTCGCCCGCGACCGCCCGGCCTGCGAGCCCGGTCTCGATGTGCGGCGGCCGGACGTCGAAGACCCGCACGCCCTTCTTCCGCTGCTCGCCGCGCAGCGCGGTCAGCCAGGCCGACAGCCCCGCCTTGCTCGCGGAGTAGGCCGCCATCCCGGGCGTCGGGACGTCGGCGAGGATCGCGCTGAGCACGCAGACGGTCCCCGCGCCGTCGAACCGCGGGAGCGCGGCGCGCACGAAGGCCATGGGCGCCATGGTGTTCACCGTGAACAGGTGCTCGGTCACGACGTCCGTCTCGGCCTCCGGCCCGAAGGCCGCCACCCCGATCGCGACGACGAGCAGGTCCAGCCCGCCGAGCTCCGCCGCGGCCTCGTCGACGACGGCCGCGCACCGCTCCAGGTCCATCGCGTCGAACGAGCCGGCGCGCCGGGAGGCGGTGACGACCCGCGCCCCCTCCTTCTCCAGGGCCGCGGCGAGTGCCCCGCCCAGCACCCCGCTCGCGCCGACGACGAGCGTGCGTGCCCCCGAGAGATCCATGGGGACGACGCTAGGGCCGCCACCCGGTTCCCGCGCGCCGACCAGCGGCCGGTCAGCTCGGCTCGTACGGCCGGACCGTGATGATCGACCCGTCCGGGCGGACCTCCAGGTAGCCGGACTCGTCGACCTCGTTGGACGCGTAGATGCGCACCTGGGGGCCGTCGCCCTCGTCCTCGACGATCAGGTGGCTGACGACCGCGTCCGGGACCTGCACGCTCTGCGGGGCGCCCGCGACCAGCGGCATGAGGATCTCGGGGCTGAACGCCGCGAGGTCGACGAGCGGCTCGTCCCGGTCGCGGGTGCTCGGGTCGTCCGGCCCCTCGACGCCGCCGCGGTAGTACCAGCGTTCCGCGCGGGCGGCGTTCCCGGCGAGCGGGGTGGAGAAGACCGCGTAGCCCGGGTAGATCGTGGCGTCGGCGACGACCGTGGTCCCCAGCCGCGCCCGCACGTCCTCGACGAACCGGGCGTACCCCTGCGGGGTGTGCAGCCCCTCGAGCCGCACGACCCGGGGGGCGATCTCGGCGACCGGGCCGCCGTCCTGTGCCACCTGCTCGTTCGGCGCCCGCGGACCTTCGGGCGCGGTCGCCCGGCGATGAGCGGGGCGAACCCG
>NZ_JACBXB010001044.1 GCF_013870575.1 Pseudonocardia pini | reverse complement strand
GACGCCGCGCCCGCGTACCGGTCGGGGGCGGCGTCGAGGACGGTCGCGGTCAGCGGCGCCACGGTCAGGGTGAGGCCGACGGCGAAGAGCAGGACCCCGGGCAGCACGTCGAGCAGCCAGGACGCGTCCGGCCCGATCCGGGTGAGCAGCAGCACCCCGCAGGCGGCGACGAGCGGCCCGACGGTCATCGGCACCCGCGGCCCGATGCGCTGGGCCAGCGCTCCCGCGCGGCCGGAGAACAGCAGCATCAGCACCGTGACCGGCAGCAGCCCGGCGCCCGCGAGGGCCGGGGTGAACCCCGCCACGACCTGCAGCTCCAGCACGAGCAGCAGGAACAGGGTGCCGAGGGCGGCGTACACGAGCAGCGTGACGACGTTGGCCGCGGTGAACACCCGGCTGCGGAACAGCGTGGGCGGCACCAGTGGGTGGCGGGAGCGCCGCTCGATCGGCACGAACGCGGCCAGCGCGACCAGCCCGAGGACGAGCGCGACCCACACCGCCGGCGTCCAGCCGCTGCCGCCCTCGGTCAACGCCCAGGTCAGCGACGCGAGCCCCACGACCGCGAGCGCCGTCCCGCTGAGGTCCAGGCCCGGGGCGGCCTCCGGGTCCTTCGACTCGGGCGCGTGCTTGAGCGCGACCACCACCACGACGACGGCGAGCGGCAGGTTGATCAGGAACACCGCCCGCCACGACCACTCGACGAGCCAGCCGCCCACGAAGGGGCCCACGGCGCCCGCGATCCCGCCGAGGCCGGACCAGATGCCGACGGCGACCGAGCGGTCCTCGCCGTGGAAGGACGACGAGATGATCGCCAGGCTGCCCGGGGTGAGCAGCGCCCCGCCGATCCCCTGCAGCGCCCGCGCGACGATCAGCGTGCCGATGTCCGGCGCCAGCGCGCAGCCCGCGGAGGCCACGGCGAACCAGACGACCCCGACCAGGAAGACCCGCCGCCGTCCGTACCGGTCCCCGAGCGACCCACCGAGCAGGATCAACGCGGCCAGCCCGAGCGTGTAGGCGTTGACCGTCCACTGCAGGCCCGCGAAGCCCGCGCCGAGGTCCTCGCCGATGTGCGCGAGGGCGACGTTCACCACCGTGCCGTCGAGCATCGCCAGGCTGGAGCCGAGCACGGTGGTCAGCAGGACCCACCGGCCCGCCGGGGTGCCGGTCCGCAGACCCTCGGCTGTCACGGGCGCACAGTACGCTCGGCCGGTCGATCAAGTGCGGTCGATCGAGAGAGAGGGTGACGTGGCGGTCAACGTGCGGGTCGGGGACGACCGGGTCGGGACGATCGAGCTGGACCGGCCGGAGCGCCGGAACGCGCTGAACGTCGAGACCTGCGAGGGGATCGTCGCGGCCGTGGACGAGGTCCGGGCGGCCGGGGCGCGCGCGGTGCTCGTGACGGGCACCGGCAGCAGCTTCTGCGCGGGCGCGGACTTCGGCGAGGTCTACGGCGAGGGCTTCCGGGACGCGCTGACGGCGGCCCTGCAGGCCGTGCACACCCTCCCGGTGC
>NZ_JACBXB010001043.1 GCF_013870575.1 Pseudonocardia pini | reverse complement strand
CCGCGCCGACCTGGTTCCCCACCGCGACCACGGCGTCGAGCACGTCGCGCAGCGGCGATCGGGCGGCCTCCAGACGCTCACCGAGCAGCTCGATCGCCACCGGAGTGACGGCGGCGTCCTCCTCGGTCAGCGACTCGACGGCGACGAAGGCCGCCTCGGCCGCCTTGCAGGTCAGGTCCGCCGTCCCCCACGTCCGACCGTTCTGGCAGTAGCGCGGCCGGTTCCCCCGGCCCTGTTGCACCGGCAGGGGCTCGCGGCACCGGCGGAAGGCGCACAGGCGGTCCAGCACGTCGGCCTCGTCTCTCGATCACCACTTACGTAGTTCGTATTCTGTTCTAGTCCGCATTAATTCAGGTCGACCGACACGCGTCCGCCTGGGAGAAACCCTCTTCTCCTGGGTCAGCGGGCCCGCGAACGCCGAGAGGGCGCCGGAAGGCTCAGACCGGCTGGGTGCCCCGCTCGACCCGCCGCGACAGCGACCAGGCCAACGCACCGGCGGGCAGGAACATCAGCAGCCCGTACACCGCCGGGGCGATCGACGCCGCCGGGTTCTCCAGCACCGTGACCGCGACGGTGATGGCCAGCACGGCGTTGTGCACGCCGATCTCCATCGAGGAGGCGATCGCCTGCCGGTGCGTCACCCGCAGCAGCCGGGGCACCCCGTAGCCCAGGGCCAGGCTCAGCACGCTCAGCAGCAGGCACACCAGCCCGACCGCGGCGAGGCTCGGCAGCAGGGCGTCGAGCTGCTGCAGGACCGCCGCCACGATCGCGAGCGCCACGGCCACGATGGACGCGATCCGCACGGGCCGTTCCATCCGGTCGGCGAACTCCCCGAAACGCCGCCTGAGCAACATCCCGATGGCCACCGGCACCAGCACCACGGCGAAGACCTGCAGCAGCTTGTCCCACTGCAGCCCCACCGAGCCGCCCGCACCGAACCAGGCGAGCGCGAACGTCGTCACGAGCGGGAGGGTGACGACGGCGAGCACCGAGTTCACGGCGGTGACCGAGATGCTGAACGCCACGTCGCCGCCCGCGAGGTGCGTCAGGACGCTCGCCGTGACCCCGCCCGGGGCGGCCACGAGCAGCATCATCCCGATCGCGAGGTCGCTGCCCAGGCCGAACAGCAGGACCAGCCCGAAACACACCGCGGGGAGCAGGACCAGCTGGCACAGCAAGGTCACCACGACGGCCCGCGGGACCGTCGCGACCCGCGCGAAGTCGGCGAGGGACAACGAGAGCCCCAGCCCCAGCATGACCAGGGCGAGCACGACCGGCAGCACCACGGAGAAGACCGACGACGTCATCGCGACTCCCGATTCGGGCGAATGATCCGGTTACCGTAGCCGGCCGGAGCGGTTCCGGTCGTCCGCCGGACCGGGGAAACGCGGGCCGGGATCGTCGGCCGTCCCTCGCCCCGCCCGTAGGCTCGCCCCCATGCTCGACGGCACCGCCGACCGCACCTGTGTCGCATGACCCGGTCCGCCCCGAGCAACCCGCCTGCCTCGAGCC
>NZ_JACBXB010001042.1 GCF_013870575.1 Pseudonocardia pini | reverse complement strand
TCGGACGACCGCGACGTTCATCCCCGCGGGCCCCGCCCGCACCGGCCCGCGCAGGCCCGCGGTCCCGAAGGTCAGCGGCCCGGCGAGAGCGGCCTCCAGCTCGGCCGTGTCCCCGCCGGTCATCGCCGCGACCAGGAGCTTCTGCAGCGAGTCGCGGGTGGCCGGATCGGGATCGTCCGCGATCCAGCGCATCGCCCGGTCGCGGAGGGCGGGATCCATCAGACCCGGGCGACCAGGTCGCGCAGCAGCTCGCCCATGCGGGTCGCCGAGGCGCGGCCCGCGTCGAGGACCTCCTCGTGGTTCAGCGGCTCACCGGTCATGCCCGCGGCCAGGTTCGTGACCAGGGACAGCCCGAACACCTCGGCGCCGTCCGCCCGTGCGGCGATGGCCTCCAGGACCGTCGACATCCCGACCAGGTCGGCGCCGAGCCCGCGCAGCATCCGGATCTCCGCGGGCGTCTCGAAGTGGGGCCCGGGCAGCCCGGCGTAGACCCCCTCCTCGAGGGAGGGGTCGATCTCGCGCGCGATCGCGCGCAGCCGGGGGGAGTAGAGGTCCGTGAGGTCGGTGAAGGCGGGCCCCACCAGCGGCGACCGGGCCAGCAGGTTGAGGTGGTCGGAGATCAGCACCGGCTGCCCCACGGACATGCCCTCGCGGATGCCGCCCGCCGCGTTGGTCAGCACCACCGTCCGGCAGCCTGCCGCGATCGCCGTCCGCACCCCGTGGACCACGGCCTCGACCGGGTGTCCCTCGTAGGCGTGGGTACGGCCGAGGAGCACCAGCACCCGGCGGCCGCCGACCGACACCGACCGCACCGTGCCGCCGTGTCCCTCGACGGCAGGCGGGACGAACCCGGGCAGACCGCCCACCGGGACCTCGGCCTCGCCCTTCCCGATCACGTCCGCCGCGGGCCGCCAGCCCGACCCGAGGACCACGGCGACGTCGTGGCCCGCCACCCCGGTGGCCCGGGCGAGTGCGCCTGCGGCCTCCTGCGCGAGATCGGTGCTCATGGCTGGAGCCTATGGGGTGAACGAGTTCGCGATGCTGGTGGCCAGCGCCTCGGAGCGGCTCCCCGAGTGCTCGGTCGGCACGGTGAGCGCGATCGCCCACACGCCCGCGGGGACCGGCACGGTGCGGACGGTCGTGGTCCGCGACACATCCCCGAGGACGCTCGTGTAGTGCGACTCCACGGCGTCCGCCTGGGCTCCCGGCACCGGTCCCGAGGCGCCGGGGGTCACGGCGTCCACCCCGAGCCGCTCGGCGGTGAAGCCCGCCGTGACGTCCGCGACGGTCGGGACCCGCCACAGCGCGAGCTCCTCGGACCCGTCCGGGCTGAGCCAGCGGGCGAGGCCGTTCGCGTCCGACCGCTCCCAGTCCGCCGGGACCGCGACCGTCCAGCCGTCGGTGATCACCGTGGTGGGGTCCGCGGCGGTCGTGACGGTGACGGTGGACAGCGGCGACTGGCCGCCGATCGTGCGGGTGGCCATGTACCCGCCCACCGCGCCGAGCAGCACCAG
>NZ_JACBXB010001041.1 GCF_013870575.1 Pseudonocardia pini | reverse complement strand
GGCTCGCCGCCCGGGAGGGTGTGGCGCGGGTCCGGTGGATCGAGGCCGACCTCGACGCAGGCCTGCCCGTGACCGGGACCTACGACCTGGTCGTCTGCCAGCGGTTCCGCGACCCCGCGCAGTACCCCGCGCTCGCCTCGTCGCTCGCGCCCGGCGGTCTCCTGGTGCTCACGGTGTTGTCCGAGGTGGACGAGGCACCCGGCCCCTTCCGCGCGCGGCCCGGCGAGCTGCTCCAGGCCTTCCCGACCCTCGACCTGGTCGCGCACGAGGAGGGCGACGGTGAAGCCACCCTGCTCGCCCACCGCCCGAGGTGATCGCCGTCGGCCATGATCAGGGTTGCTCGCGGGTCGCGACGACCGCCGCGAGGGCCGTCGTGATCGGGACGGCGGCCACGATGCCGATGCTTCCGACGAGCGTCCGCACCACCTCCGTCGCCACGTCCTGCGAGGTCAGCACCGCTCCGGGGCCCTGACCCGCGACCGTGAACAGCAGCAGGAGGGGGAGCGAGGCTCCTGCGTAGGCCAGCACCAGCGTGTTCACCGCCGACGACACGTGGTCGCGGCCGATCCGCATCCCCGCGGCGAACAGGGCGCGCGGACTGAGCGCGGGGTTCGCGGCCCTGAGCTCCCAGACGGCGCTGGTCTGGGTGACGGTGACGTCGTCGAGCACACCCAGCGCACCGATGAGCACGCCGGCGAGGACCAGCCCGCGGGTGTCGACGGGCGCGCCGAGGGTCGCGATGAGGCCCGCGGTCGTGTCGTCGAGACCGGTGAGTCGGGCGAACGCGGAGAACACGGAGCTCAGCAGGGCGATCAGGGCGAGCGAGAGCAGGGTGCCGAGGACGGTCGTCGAGGTGCGGGCCGAGAAGCCGTGCGTCAGGTACAGCACCATGAACATGATCACCGACGACCCGACGACCGCGACCCACACCGGGCTCGACCCGGCCAGGATCGCCGGCAGCACGAACACGACCAGCACCACGAGACTCAGACCGAGCGCCACCAGCGCGGCCAGCCCCCGCCACCGGCCGAGTGCGAGCACGGCGAGCGCGAAGGCCGCACCGAGCCAGACCAGCGCGCCGCTGCGCTGGAAGTCGACGACCTGGTACGAGCCCGGGTCGGTCGGGTCGCCGCCCGAGTAGGCGACCTGGACCGGGTCGCCGACGGCGAACCGGGGCGTCGAGGGCTCGACCGGCACGATCTGGACGAGCTCGCGGCCCGGCTGGGGGCCACCGGACATGTGCAGGGTCAGGCCGGCGCAACCGCCGTCGCCCGAGCCGGGGGAGCAGTCCGAGGCCTGCGCCGCCACGACCTCGGCCGGGAACACCTCCTGGGTCCGCTGGGCCGTGTGCGGGAGATCGCCGGTCGGCCAGAGCAGCACGAGCCCGACCAGGGTCGCGAGACCGCAGGGGATCAGCAGCGCCGCCAGCAGCACACGGACGCGCCTGCCGGCGGGGGTGGCGGGCCCGTGCCCGTGCCCGTGTCCGTGTCCGGGGCCTGCTCGACGCAGGCCTG
>NZ_JACBXB010001040.1 GCF_013870575.1 Pseudonocardia pini | reverse complement strand
CGGGCCCGGGAGGCCCGGAGCACGGCCGCGGCCGCGGTGAAGGACGCTGCCCAGGTGGAACGGCAGGCGAGCCGAGCCGCCCGGGACGCCGCAGCCACCCTGGCCCAGGCCGAGGCACATCTGGCGGACCTGCAGTAAGGCCTGTTGATCACCATCAGCAGTGATCACCAGGCCCTGACGCAGGAATGCTCGGGCCCACACCTGCGGGAAGGCCTGCTGATCACCAATGGGGGTGATCATCAGGCCCCTACGCAGGAATGCTCGGGCCCAAACCTGCGGGAAGGCCTGTTGATCGCCATCAGCAGTGATCATCAGGCCCCTGCGCAGGATTGCTCGAGCAGGAACCTGCGTGAGGGCCTGTTGATCACCGAGGGGGGTGCTCGCCCCGCTCCCGCAGCTCCCGCTTGAGGATCTTGCCGGTCGCGGTGCGCGGGAGGGGCTCGTCCCACCAGAGCACCGTGGTGGGGACCGCGAAGCTCGCGACCCGCTCCGCCACCCGCGTCCGCAGCTCGGCGGCCGCCTCGTCGGTGCCGCCCGCGCCGGGCGCGGGCCGCACGGCCGCGGCGACCTCCTCCCCCAGGGTCTCGTGCGGGAGCCCGAACACCGCCACCTCCTCGACCCACGGGACCTCGTGCAGGGCCGCCTCGACCTGCGAGCTGTACACGTTCTCCCCGCCGCGGATCACGACGTCCTTCAGCCGGTCCACCACGTACACCCAGCCGGCCTGCGTGAAGCCGAGGTCGCCGGTGCGGAACCACCCGTCGACGAACGCCGCGGCGGTCGCCTCGGGACTGCGCCAGTACCCGCCGACCACGTTCGGCCCGCGGAACCAGAGCTCGCCGATCTCGCCCGCCGGGACGTCGAGCAGGGTGTCCGGGTCGACGACCCGCAGGTCCGCCCCCGGCGCGAGCCGCCCGACGCTGTCCGGGTGCGCGAGGTAGTCCGTCGAGCCGTTCGCGCAGATCGCCGAGGTGGTCTCGGTGAGGCCGTACCCGTTCGCGGCGTAGGGCCCGAGCGCGGTGCCGATCCGCCGCACCAGCTCGCCGGGGATCGGCGCGCCGCCCATGCCGAAGCGGGTCAGCGTGCCCATCTCGTCGGGGTGGGCGATCGTGTCCTCGGCGAGCTCGCGCAACGTCGTGGGGACGCCCGCCGCGGCGGTCAGCCCGTGCTCGCGGACGAGCCTGCGGGCCTCGTCGCGGTCCCACCGGTACAGCGTCGCGACCGATCCCCCGACGAGGACCTGCTGGTAGAGGCTGTTGAGCCCGGCGATGTGGAACAGCGGGTAGGTCAGCAGCATCCCGCTGCGGGCGGGTGGCGCGATCCCGCGCGCGGCCGCGCCCGCCCGCCCGGTCAGCAGGACGTTCAGCGCGTTCGTGACGTGGTTGCGGTGCGTGTGCACCGCGCCCTTGGGCCGCCCGGTCGTCCCCGACGTGTAGAGGATCGTGGACGCGTCGTCGGGCTGCACCGTGACGGGTGGCGCCCCGGCCGCGGGATCGAACGTGGCGACGAGCTCCGCCCACTCC
>NZ_JACBXB010001039.1 GCF_013870575.1 Pseudonocardia pini | reverse complement strand
AGGCGGCCGAGGGCGTCAAGGGGTTCCCCGAGCTGTGGCGGATCGGCCTCGGGCACCTCGAGATCGGCGACCCGTTCCCCGTCGTCCTGCCGTTGCTCGACGAGGCGCACCTGCGCGTCGACTCCACACCCGCGACCCGGGCCGCGGCCGAGGCGCTGGTCGAGCAGCTGCTGATGCGGCTGGTCTCCACCTTCCGCCCCGGCGTGCTGCACGTCGACGTGTGGGACGGCAGCCAGTACGGCCTGTTCCCCGCGCTGCACCCGCTGGCCCGCACCGGGCTCGTCACCTCGCACGACCCGGACCGCCTCGACGACCTGCTCGACGAGCTGTCCGAACGGATCCGTCGGGTGCACAGCCGGGTGCTGGTGGGCGGCGATCCGTCGCTGCGCGCCCACGCCGAGCGCACCGGCAAGCGCAGCGAGCCCTGGGTCGTCGTGGTGCTCGCCGGGCACCGCGCCGCGTTGCCGGAGGAGCAGCAGCGCAGGCTCCAGCGGATCGCGCGCAGCGGCCTGGACTGCGGGATCTCGCTCGTCCTGCTGGACCTGCCGGTCACGGTCGGGGCCACGCTGGAGTCCGTGCGCTTCGGGGCCGACGGGGTGCGGTGCTCGATGACCGGCCCGTTCGTCGCCGTGACCCCGGACCCGCCGTTGCCGCGCTCCGAGGTGACGGCCGCGTGCACCACCGTCGCCGAGGCGCACGAGGCCTGGCGGGCCACGGTGCGCCGCTTCGCCGACCTGCTGCCGGAGCGCTGGTGGGAGGAGACCTCCGAGGCCCGGCTCGTCGCCCCCATCGGGTTCGACGACGGCACCGAGGTCGAGCTGGCCCTCGACGACCACTCCCCACACGCCCTGCTCGGCGGGCCCAGCGGCTCCGGCAAGACGAACCTGCTGCTCGCCATGATCGGCTCGCTGGCCGCGCGGTACGGGCCCGACCAGCTCAACCTCTACCTGCTGGACTTCAAGGAGGGCGTGTCCTTCGCCCAGTTCGCACCGGGGCAGCGGGACAGCACCTGGCTGCCGCACGCGAAGCTGATCGGGATCAACGTCAACACCGACCGCGAGTTCGGCCTGGCGCTCCTGCAGTTCCTGGCCGACGAGATGCGGCGGCGGGCCGAGGCCGCGAAGGCCCACGAGGTCAGCAAGCTGGAGGAGCTGCGGGCGCTGGACCCGGACGGCTGGCCGCGGATCGTCGCCGTGATCGACGAGTTCCAGTACCTCTTCGCCGAGAAGGACCAGGTGACCCGCCAGGCCACCGCGCTGCTGGAGGACGTCGCCCGGCGCGGCCGGTCGCAGGGCATCCACCTCGTCCTGGCCAGCCAGGACGTGTCCGGCATCGAGGCCTTCTGGGGGCGTCCGGCGATCTTCGAGCAGTTCGTGCTGCGGATCGCCCTGCCCCGCGCCAGACGGGTGCTCGCGAACCTCAACGAGGCCGCCCTGACCCTGCCGCGCAGGCACGCCGTGATCAACCACGAGTCCGGGATGGGACACGCCAACGAGATCGCCCGGATCCCCGACGCGGGCGCGA
>NZ_JACBXB010001038.1 GCF_013870575.1 Pseudonocardia pini | reverse complement strand
GGCGACGCCGACGTCTGCCGCTGGATCGAGCTGCACCTGCGGGACACCCTGTGCGGGATCACCGCCGAGGTCGACCGCGAGGCCGCGCTGCGTCAGGCCGCGACCCTCGGCAGGCTCGCCGACGAGACGGGCCTGGTGGGCTACGGCGTCCGCGCCGCCGAACACCGGGCCCGCCTGGGCGACCGCGAGGCCGCGACGGAGGCGAAGGCCAGAGCCGAGACCCTCTGACCCCGCCACCCGAGCGAACGGCACTCTCGCTCATACCTAGTGAGCCAGAGTGCCGACGGCTCAGCTGCTGTCGAGCAGGCCCGCCATCCGCAGGGCGGCGCGGACGTCCTCGTGGTGCCACTCGTCGAGCGGGACGAGCGGGAGCCGGATCCCGCCCTCCATCAGGCCCATCTCCGCCAACGCCCACTTCACCGGGATCGGGTTCGACTCGGAGAACAGGGCGCGGTGCAGGCCCGCGAGGTCGGCGTCGATCGTCGCGGCCTCCTCGGCGTCCCCGGCCACGGCCGCCTTGCACATCCGGGCCATCTGCTCGGGCGCGACGTTCGCGGTCACGGAGATGTCCCCGTGGAAGCCGGCGAGCATGGAGGCGCGGGCCGTGGCGTCGTCCCCGGAGTAGAGGGCGAAGTCGGTGAGCTCCAGCGCGACCAGGTCACGGACCCGGTCCAGGTCGCCCTTGGCCTCCTTGAGACCCACGATGTTCGGGACCTCGGCGAGCCGCTCGACCGTGGACGGGAGCATGTCGCAGGCGGTCCGACCCGGCACGTTGTACAGGTACTGCGGGAGGTCGACGGCCTCCGCGACCCGCTTGAAGTGCTGGTAGAGGCCCTCCTGCGGGGGCTTGTTGTAGTACGGCGTGACGAGCAGCGCGCCGTCCGCCCCGGCCTCCGCGGCGGCCTCGGTGAGGTGGATGGCCTCGTCGGTGTTGTTCGCGCCGGTGCCCGCGATGACCTGCACCCGCCCGCCGACGACGTCGATCGTCCGGCGGATGACGTCCGTGTGCTCGGCGACCGTGAGCGTCGACGACTCACCGCTCGTGCCGACCGAGACGATCGCGGCGGTGCCCGCCAGCACCTGCCGCTCGACCAGCCGCTCGAGCGCGGCGAAGTCGAGCGCCCCGTCCTCCTTCATCGGGGTGACGAGGGCGACGAGACTTCCGGTGATCATGGTTCCGCCTTCCGTGTCGTGCGACGCAGCCCAGCGGCGCCGCCGGGAGACGGTAGCAAGTGCGCGCCGTGACCTCGCCCTGCTTCCGCACCCCGGGGTGGGGCCGGCCTCACCAACGATCCGGGTGTCCGCACGGGCGCCCCGGTGCTCGTCGGTCCCTAGCGTCCCGTCATGACCACCACAGCACCCAGGACCACCGGGCTGTCGCGGACGCTGCAGGTCGGCACCGTGGCGGCGGTGCTCGCCGTCGCGGCGCCGGGTCTGCCGTGGTGGCGGTCCGCGATCACCGCCGTCCCGCTCGACGAGCTCGCCGACTGGCACGCCACGACCCTGCTCGACACCCGGCTGACGG
>NZ_JACBXB010000103.1 GCF_013870575.1 Pseudonocardia pini | reverse complement strand
CCGCGGGCGGCGCGACCAGCCAGCCCGTGCCGAGGGTCGGGGTGAGGATCTTGCTGACCGTGCCGAGATGGACCACCACGTCCGGGCCCAGGGCGGCGAGCAGCGGCAACGGCGCGACGTCGTAGCGCAGCTCGCCGTCGTAGTCGTCCTCGACGACCAGGAACCCCTCGCGGCGAGCCCGCTCGACCAGCGCGATCCGCCGCTCCGCGGGCAGGCGGGCGCCGAGCGGGAACTGGTGGGCGGGGGTGCAGTACACGGCGTCCACCCCGGACGGCACGGCGTCCACGCACAGCCCCTGCTCGTCGACGGCGACCGGCACGATCTCCAGGCCCGCCGCGGCGAACGCCCCGACCGCCCGCTGGTACCCCGGCTGTTCCACCGCGATCCGGCCACCGCGCGGCAGCAGGCGAGCCACCTCGGCGAGCGCGCCCGTGCTCCCGCCGGTGGCGAGCACCTCCGAGGTCACCAGTCCCCTGTGCCGCAACAGGTGCTCCGCCACCACGCCGCAGTACTCCGGCAGGCCCTCGTATCGCGGGAGCAGATCCGGCTCGGCGTCCGCCGCCGCCCGCCACGCCCGCCGCCACGCGGCCCGGTCGATCACCTCGGTACACGGCACCCCCGGCCGCAGGTCGACCCACAGGCTGTCCTCCGCAACCCCCTGACCGGTCCGGGAGCCCCTGGACTCGGGCGCTGCCGGAGTCCGTCGGACGTCCGGGTGCGGCGGGATCCCCCGCACGAAGGTGCCCGCGCCGACGCGCCCCTCGACCCAGCCCTCGGCCAGCAGCTGGTCGTAGGCCGCCGCCGTCACGGTGCGGCTGACCTGCAGGATCGCCGCCAGCTCCCGGGTCGACGGCAGCCGGTCACCCGCGCGCAGCGCTCCGCCGGACGCGGCGGCCCGCAGCCCGTCGGCCAGCTGGACCGCGAGCGGCCGGGTGCGGTCCAGGGGCGGCAGCGCGGGGACATCCATGAATGGCCTTCCCGATTCGACGGAGATTGGCCGTTCCAGGATGCCACCGACGCACCCAGACTGAACAGCGTGACGCTCTCTCCCACCCCCAGAACCACCGTCGGCCGCCTCCGGGACCGCGGCGCCACCGACCGCGCCGCGCTCTACGACGTCCTCGACACCGGCCTCGTCTGCCACGTCGGGTTCGTCCGCGAGGACGCGCCGATCGTCCTGCCCACCGGCTACGGCCGCATCGACGACACCCTCTACCTCCACGGCTCGACGGGCGCGCGCTGGCTCCGCGAGGGCCCGGTGTGCGTCACCGTCACCCACCTCGACGGGATCGTCTACGCCCGCTCGGTCTTCCACTTCTCGATGAACTACCGCAGCGCCGTCGTCCTCGCCGACGCCCGGAAGGTCACCGACGAGGCCGAGCGCTGGGCGGGGCTGGAGGCGATCGTCGAGCACCTCGCACCGGGCTCCTGGGGCTACGCGCGGGTGCCGTCCAAGCGGGAGATGGCGGCCACAGTGGTCCTCGCGGTCGACCTCGCCGAGGCGAGTGTGAAGATCCGCACCGGCCCGCCCGGGGACGACGCCGAGGACATCACGGACGAGGTCTGGGCAGGCGTGGTGCCCCTGACCAGCACCTACGGCGCCCCGGCGGCCGACACCCACGTCCCGACGGGCGCAACTCCCCCTCTGCACGTGACCTCCCGCCACTGAACGAACGGCACCCTCGCTCACACCTAGTGAGCGAGAGTGCCGTTCGCTACTCCGGGTCGTGGTCCGCACCGCCCCCTCCCGTAGCCTCGCGTCGCGTGAGCACGTCGTACCCGCCCGCCGAGCGCCTGGACATCGTGGAGGACCTCCACGGGCATCCCGTGGCCGATCCCTACCGCTGGCTGGAGGATCCCGCCGACCCGCGGACGGTCGCGTGGTCCGCCGCACAGGACTCGCTCGCCCGCTCCGCCCTGGACGCCCTCCCCGGTCGCGACCGGTTGGAGGAGCGGCTGCGCTCGTACCTCTCGTCCGGGTCCCTCTCGGTGCCGCTGTGGCGGGCCGGGCGGGCGTTCTTCTCGCGGCGGGAGCCGGGGCAGGACTTCGCCGTCGTGTACGTCCGGGAGGCGGACGGCACCGAACGCGCCCTGCTCGACCCGATCGCCATGGACGCGGCCGGCCTGACCACCCTGGACACCTGGGTGCCGGACCTGGAGGGCGCGCGGATCGCCTACCAGGTCTCGCGGGGCGGCGACGAGCAGTCGGTCCTGTACGTGCTCGACGTCGCCACCGGCGAGACCGTCGAGGGCCCGATCGACCGCTGCCGCTACTCGTCGGTGGCGTGGCTGCCGGGCGGCGCGGAGTTCGTCTACGTCCGGAAGGTCGCCGAGGGTGAGGTGCCCGCGGGCGAGGAGGACTTCCACCGCCGGGTCTGGCGACACCGCGTCGGCACGTCGCCGGACGCGGACGTGCTGGTCAGCGCGCCGGGCCTCTACGAGGGGCACACCTACTACGGCGTCCGGGTGTCCCGGGACGGCCGCTGGCTGGTCGTGACCGCGAACGTCGGGACCGCCCGCCGGGACTCGGTCTGGGTCGGCGAGGTCGGCGGCGAGCTGGTCCCCGTCCTGACCCAGGAGGACGACGTCCAGGCCACCTGCTGGGTCGAACGCGACGACAGGCTCTACGTCCACACCACCGACGGGGCCCCGCGCTGGAGGCTCGCCGTCGCCGACCCCGCCGCACCGCAGCGGCGGAACTGGCGCGAGCTCGTCCCCGAGGACCCCGGATCCGTCCTGCAGGGCGTCCGGTGGCTCGAGACCGAGACGCCGCAGCTGGTGCTCGCCCGCGCGCGACACGCCGTCGCCGAGCTGAGCCTGCACGCCCTCGACGGCACGCGCACCGGCGAGATCCCGTTGCCCGGCAACGGGTCCCTGACCGGCCTCACCGTCGCCGACCGGGACACCCCGCAGCAGCGAGGCAAGGTCTGGATCGGCTGGACGGACCTGGTCACGCCGCCGCAGGTGCACCGGTACGAGCACGGTGAGACGGTGCTCGAGGCCACCGCCCCCGGCCAGGTGGAGCTGCCCGCGGTGCGCTCCGAGCTGCGGGAGTTCACCTCGCGGGACGGCACGACCGTCCGCATGTTCGTGACCACCCCGGACCGCGACGGCCCGTTCCCCACCCTGGTGACCGGGTACGGCGGGTTCTCGATCGCCCGCGAGCCCGCCTACACGTCGTCGGCGCTGGCGTGGGTCGCCTCCGGCGGCGCGTACGCCCTGGTCGGGCTGCGCGGCGGCAGCGAGGAGGGCGAGGCCTGGCACCTCGCGGGCAACCGGGCGAACAAGCAGAACGTGTTCGACGACCTCCACGCGGCCGCCGAGACCCTGCTCGCGGGCACCGCGTCGAAGGTCGCGATCCAGGGCGGCTCGAACGGCGGGTTGCTGGTCGGCGCGGCGCTCACCCAGCGCCCGGAGCTGTACTCCGCCGTGGCCTGCTCGGCGCCGCTGCTGGACATGGTCCGCTACGAGCTGTTCTCCCTGGGCCGCACCTGGAACGACGAGTACGGCACCGCCGACGACGCCGAGGAGCTCGGCTGGCTGCTCGGCTACTCGCCGTACCACCACGTGGAGCCGGGGACCGCCTACCCGCCCACGCTGTTCACCGTCTTCGACTCGGACAGCCGCGTCGACCCGCTGCACGCCCGCAAGATGTGCGCGGCCCTGCAGCACGCGACGACGGGCGGGCCGGTCCTGCTCCGCCGCGAGCGGGACGTCGGCCACGGCGCCCGGTCGATCTCGCGCACCGTCGCGCTGGCCGTGGACACGCTGTCCTTCCTGGCCTTCCACACCGGTCTGGAGATCTCTGTGAGCGAGCTTGCGAGCGAACCATCGGCACAGCGCCTGCGCGAGGCGCCGAGCCCGCGCAGCGGGGGAGAGCGATGAGCGTCGCGAGCGTGATCGTGCCGGAGGCGCCAGCCTGTGCGGCCGAGGCCGGGTCCTGGTGTGCCCGCCTCTGGTCCTGGACCCACGTCGACTTCCTCGCCGACTCCGCCGACGCCCTGATCGGCGGGTCGCTGCGGATCCTGCTGATCGTCGCCATCGCGTTGTTCGTGCGGTGGCTGCTGCACCGCACGATCACCCGGGTCGTGGAGGGGGCATCGAACGGCAAGGTCCACAAGCTCCTCGGCCGGGCACCGAAACGGCTGCGCCCCAACGCCCAGATGTCCGCGCGCCGCGAGCAGCGGGCGCGCACGATCGGCTCGGTGCTGCGGTCGATCACGTCCGCCGTGGTGCTGCTGGTCGCCGCGATCATGGTGCTGGCCGAGTTCGGGGTGAACCTCGGACCGATCCTGGCCAGCGCCGGGATCGTGGGCGTCGCGGTGGGCTTCGGCGCCCAGAACCTGGTGAAGGACTTCCTGTCCGGCATGTTCATGCTGCTGGAAGACCAGTACGGCGTCGGGGACATCGTGGACGTGGGCGAGGCCAACGGCGTCGTCGAGGCCGTGGGTCTGCGGATCACCACACTCCGAGACCACCAGGGCACGGTCTGGTACGTCCGCAACGGCGAGATCCTGCGCGTCGGCAACAAGTCGCAGGGCTACGCCGTCGCCGTCGTCGACCTGCCGTTGGCGCACCAGGCCGACATGACCGAGGCGTCCGACCTCGCGGGCCGGGTCGCGGCGGAGCGCGTGCAGCAGGAGGACATCTCCGACGACGTCCTGGAGGATCCGGAGGTGCTCGGGATCGAGAAGGTCACCACCGACGGCGTCACACTGCGGCTCACCGTGAAAGTGAACCCGGGCAAGCAGTTCGGCGTGCAGCGCGCGCTCAACGCGGCCATCACGGACGCGTTCGACGAGGTGCACATCCCGCGGCCCGCGCCCGTGTCGGGAAGGATGGGGGCGTGAGTTCCCCGCAGGACTTCTACGCCGAGGTCGGCGGCGGACGAGTCTTCCACCAGATCGTCCACCGCTTCTACGAACAGGTCGCCGAGGACGAGGTCCTGCGCCCGCTGTACCCGGAGGAGGACCTCGGCCCCGCCGAGGACCGGCTGCGGATGTTCCTCGAGCAGTACTGGGGTGGCCCACGCACCTACTCCGACCAGCGCGGACACCCGCGCCTGCGGATGCGGCACAGCCCCTTCAAGGTCGGCCCGATCGAGCGGGACGCCTGGCTGCGCTGCATGCGCGTCGCCGTGGACGAGGCCGGGCTCGACGAGCCGCACCGCGCGCAGCTGTGGCAGTACCTCGAGTATGCGGCGGCCAGCATGGTGAATTCCGCGTTCTGACCTAGAGTGGACACTCGTGCGTGACGAGGGTGAATGGTGGGCGACGGCCGTCGTCTACCAGGTCTACGTCCGCAGCTTCGCGGACTCGGACGGGGACGGCGTCGGCGATCTCGCCGGCGTCCGCAGCAGGCTCGGCTACCTGGAGCTGCTCGGCGTCGACGCGCTCTGGCTGAGCCCGGTCTACCCCTCCCCCGGCGTGGACCACGGCTACGACGTGAGCGACCCGCGAGACGTCGATCCCCTCTTCGGCACGCTCGACGACTTCGACGGCCTGCTGTCCGACGCGCGCAGGCACGGCCTGCGCGTGATCGTCGACCTGGTGCCCAACCACACGTCCGACCAGCACGAATGGTTCCGGGCGGCGGTGTCGGCGGCGCCGGGGAGCCCCGAGCGGTCCCGCTACCACTTCCGCCGGGAGCCGAACAACTGGCAGAGCGTGTTCGGCGGCCCGGCATGGACCCGGGTCGACTCCGACTCCGCCCACTCGGAGTGGTACCTCCACCTCTTCGCCCCCGGCCAGCCGGACCTGAACTGGGCCCATCCCGAGGTGCGGGAGGACCTGGAGAAGACGCTGCGGTTCTGGTGCGACCGCGGGGTCGACGGCGTGCGGATCGACGTCGCGCACGGGCTGGCCAAGGCCGAGGGCCTGCCGGACGACCGGCGCCAGCCCGGCTGGACCGTCGTCGAGGAGGACGCCCCGGACCCCCGTTTCGACCAGGACGGCGTGCACGAGGTGCACCGGCTGATCCGCGGCGTGCTGGACCACTACCCCGGGCGGATGGCGGTCGGCGAGGTCATCGTGCGAGACGACGCGCGGTGGAGCGCCTACGTCCGGCCGGACGAGCTGCACCTCGCGTTCCACTTCGGCCTGCTGAACTGCGCGTTCGCGGCGGACGAGATCCGGGAGTGCATCGACCGCACCCTCGCCGCCGCGGGCCCCGCGCCCGCGGTCTGGACCATCGCGAACCACGACGTGCCGCACCCGGCCACCCGCTACGGGAGCGTGGAGCGGGCGCGGGCGATGGCGCTCGTGACGCTCGCGCTGCCCGGCACCGCCTACCTGTACAACGGCGAGGAGCTCGGCCTGCCCGACGTCGACCTCCCGGACTCGGCGCGGCAGGACCCGGCCTTCCGGCTCTCCGGGGGCGCCGAACTCGGCCGCGACGGCTACCGGGTCCCGCTGCCGTGGGAGGGCGAGGCTCCGGGGTACGGCTTCACCACGGGCACGCCCTGGCTCCCGATGCCCTCGTCGTACGGCGAGCTGACGGCGGCCGACCAGCTCGAGGACCCGTCGTCGACCCTGTCGCTCTACCGACAGGCCCTGGATCTGCGCAAACAGCACCCGGCGTTCACCGGCGACCAGGTGGAGTGGTTCGGCGCCCCGGAGGGCTGCCTCGCCTTCCGCCGGGTGGGCACGACCCTGGTCTGCGCGTTGAACACGAGCGACCGCCAGGTCCCCCTCCCCCCGGGCGACGTCCTCCTGACCAGCGGAGACCTCACGGACTGCGGCGACCTCCCCCCGAACACCGCCGCCTGGCTGGCCTGACCGCAAACCCACCCGCGAGTCCCCCACCCCCGACGCGCGAGTCCCCCACTCCCGACGCGCGAGTCGGACACCACAGCCCGCGAGTCCCCCACTTCCGACGCGCGAGTCCGACACTCTCGACGCGCGAATCGGACGCGACCGCCCGCGAGTCCCCCACTCTCGACGCGCGAGTCGGACACGGCGGGCCGCGAATCGGCCTGCCCGAGTGCGCGAGTCGACGTCAGGCCGTCGCCCGTCGGTGCAGGTCGGGATGGGGCACCACCCGGTAGGCCTGCACCGACGCGAACGCCGGCCACGCCCACCCGACGACCACCGCCGCCCAGAGCAGCGCGATCCCCACGCTCCCCGACGACAGCGCGGCACCGCCGAGGAAGCCGACGATCACGACCGCCCCCGCCGCGCGGGACAGCCACGCCCCCGGCAGCCCACCCGCGACGACGAGGGCCGCGGCGGCCAGTGACAGGAACCCGATCCCGCCGAACGCCAGGTGCAGCACCCCGCTCGTGGTCGGCTCCGCGGGCACGCCGGGCGGGAAGCCGTTCGCGGGGTCGGGTGGGAAGACCGCGCTGATCACTAGGCAGAGCGCGTAGACGCCGAGCAGCGCTCCGGTCGCCGTGCCCCGGCGACCGTGCAGGGCTCGCGCGAATCCCAGCGCCGCAGCGCCGACCATGATCCCGGTCAGCACGAGGTTGACCGCCTGCAGCCAGCCGTGGTCGCCGAGCAGCAAGGCACTGAGCGGGTTCCGGGACAACGCGAACCCGTCCCGGGTCAACGCCAGGACCAGCCCGAACACGATGTAGAACGGCCCGGCGACCACACCCCAGCCGAGCAGGGATCGCGTGACCGCGGCCGCGCTGTCGAAGCCCTCGCGTGCCATGACGGCTCCCCAGATCATGCACTTGTCGGTACAGAATTGCCCGACAGAGTGCAGTAGTACACTGTCCTGTGTCAAACAGGGAGGCTCAAGTGCCCACCACGACCGGCGAGGACCCGCGAGTCACCCGCTCGCGGGCGATCATCCTGAGCGCGGCGCACGCGCACTTCGTCGCGAACGGGTACGTCGGGGCGAACGTCGACGAGATCGCGGCCGCGGCAGGGGTGTCGAAGCGCACCGTCTACAACATCTACGGCGGCAAGGAAGCGCTGTTCCGAGCGGTCGTGGACGCGGCCATCACCATCGCGGAGCGGTTCTCGGCGGAGATCGCGGCGGGCATCGGAACGGACGACCTCGAAGGACTCGCGGAACGACTGACCGGTTCCGTGATCAGCGAGCGGGTGATCCCGTTGCGCCGCCTGCTGATCGGCGAGGCCCGCCGCTTTCCCGAGCTCGCCCGCGAGTACTACGACCGCGCCCCGGGGCTGGTGGTGCGCACCCTCGCGCAGCACCTGACCGACCATCCCGGCCTCCGGATCGACGATCCGACGACCGCCGCCGAGCACTTCGCCTTCCTGGTCCTCGGCGCTCCTCTGGACCGCGCCCTGTTCGACGACGAGCTCCGCGATCCCGGCGCCCGAGCACGGGTGGGCGTCGCGGCCTTCCGTCGGGCCTACGGACGCTGACGTACGACGCGATGCCCTGACCCGCTGACGCGTCGAACTCGCACGTCACGGTGTCCGGCTCGCGGGCCATGGTGTCCGACTCGCGGGCCGTGGTGTCCGACTCGCGCGTCGACAGTGGGGGACTCGCGGGTCAGGTGAAGAGCGGGAGGGACATCACCCTCCTGCGGACGACGGCCCCGAAGCGGGCGTCGAGGCGCATCCACGATCCCGTCGCCGACACCCGGACCACCGGTTCGCCCCCCGATCCCGCCCCGGTGTCCGCGCCGCCCAGGAACCCCATGCCGGACAGGGCGAACAAGGCGCGCATCGGGACCGCGACCTTGCCCGGGACGTCCCCGGAGATCGTGAGGACGGTCTGGTCGAGCAAGGAGGCGGGCGGTCCGAGCGGGCCGCCGTGCTCCCGGGCGAGCGTGAGCCCCCGCTCGGTCAGGGCCTCCAGCGCCGCGGCGGGGACGTCCTCGAGGCGGACCCAGCCGTCGTCGGGCGGGAGGTCGGTGAGCCACGGCGCGCCGCCTGGGCCGAGGTCCACCTCGGCGGCCCGCTCCACCTCCAGGGCCGTGAGCAGCGCCGTTCCGATGACGGTCAGCTCCCCGGGCTCCATCTCGCCCTCGACCGAGCGGGTGGCGAGGACCTCGAACGGGGTCGGCGCCCACGCCGTCACGCGGCCGCGACCGGCGCGGAGCCCGACCGGGGCCATGGCGGCGAGCCGCACGAGCCGGGCCGTGAACGCGCCGAGATCGGCGCGTGCGGCCGGGTCGGCGAAGCGGAGGGTCACGACACGGGCTCCGGCACCCAGCGGGACAGGTACTCCCGCTCCGCCTCGGACAGCCGCCGCGGACGGCCCGCCGCGAGATCCACGACGGCCATCCGCGTCGACGCCACGATCGCGACCGGGTCCTCCGCGGCGGGGCCCTCGTGGAGCGCGTAGTCGATCGTGAACGACGCGGCCCGCAGCTCGCGCACCGTCATGTCCACGCGCACGGTGCCCGGGCGGTAGGCCACCTGCCGCTTGTAGTCCACCGTGAGGCCGACGACCAGGGTCCCCTCCGCGAAGGACCCGATCCCGGACGCCGTGAACACCAGGTCGACCCGCGCCTCCTCGAGCAGCGTGACCGCCCGGGCGTGGTTGACGTGGTGGTAGATGTCCTGATCGGTCCACCGCAGCGGGACCTGCGCGACGTAGGGAGCCACGCCGCACAGCGTGTCAGACGACCGCGACCAGGGCGGAGGCCACCTCCACCGGGTACGACAGCGCGTTGAGGTGACCCCCCGGCAGCTCGACGACCGGCAGGTCGAGCCGCTCCCGGGCCACCCGCCGCTGCAGGGGGAGCGGGAAGAGCCGGTCGTCCGTCCCGGCCAGGACGGTGGTCGGCACCTCGGGCCAGGCCGTGAGCGGGAACGGGTCCGCGAACGAGTGGTCGGACTGGTTGCGACCACCCTTCATCAGCTCGGCGCGGACCTCCTCGGGCAGGTCGTGCAGGAAGTCCCGCTCGAGGTCGAAGTCCTCGTACCCGGCCTCGCGCCGGGCCTCCTCCTGGCCGACGGCACCCCACCACTCGCCTGCGGTCTCACCCACCTTCGGGATCATCGGGTTGACCAGCAGCAGGTGCCGCACCGGGATCTTGGCCGCCACCAGCGCCGCGGTGTACGCCCCCATCGACTGGCCGACGACGACGGGCGGCGGCCGGTCCCCGAGGGCCTCCAGCGCGATCGTGACGTAGTCGGCCCAGCCGAGGGACTCGTCGTCCGCCGGGATGTCCACCGGCACGGCCTCGTGCCCGCGGGCGGTCAGCTCGGGCACCACGCGGTACCAGAACGTGGCCTCGCCGCCGGCCCCGGGCAGTAACAGGAAGGTCGCCATGGAGGTAAGACGCACGGGGCGCCCGAAACTCATCGAGCCAGGCTGCGCAGCTGCCTCGACACCACCGACAGCGTGGCCAGGTCCAGCTGCCCGGCACTCGCGATCTCCTGCAGCGCCGTGCGCGCCCGCAGCAGCCGGGACGCGTTGGCCCGCTCCCACTGCTCGATCGTCTCGGCGACCGGTGTGCCGGGATCGGCCACACGGAGCGCGTCGAGCGTGATCGCCCGGAGCGAGCCGTAGAGGTCGTCCCGCAGGGCGAGCCGGGCCAGCTGGTGCCAACGGTCACCGCGCGGCAGGGCGTTCACCGAGCGCTGCGCGATGTCGACGCCGAGATGATCGCCCAGCGCGAAGTGGATGCGCGCGACCTCCTCCGGGTCCCGTGGCTCACCGTCGCGCTCGGACAGCTCCACCAGGTCGACGACGTCGAGCAGCGAGAACGCCGGGATCTGTGTGGCCGCGCGCGCACGCTGCACCGCCTCGGCATCCAGGCCTTC
>NZ_JACBXB010001037.1 GCF_013870575.1 Pseudonocardia pini | reverse complement strand
CGATGGAGCTGCGCGAGCAGCCCTGACCAGCGGCTCAGGCGGCGCCGGTGTCCGCACCGGTGGCTGGGCGGGCGGGCGCGTCCGGAGGGCGTTCCTCCTCGGCCTGCTTGTAGGTGATCAGCCGGTGCCCCCGGTTGTGGGAGAAGGTCAGCGCGCGGGCCCAGGTGTAGATCGTGCCGATCCGGTTGCCCCAGCCGATCAGGTAGAGCACGTGGATGAAGCCCCACATCGTGTAGCCGAGCACCCCGGTGAACTTCATGCCGAAGGCGTCGGCCACCGCCGAGCGGTGCCCGATCGTGGCCATGCTGCCCTTGTCGAAGTACTTGAACGGCGCCACGCGCTCGTCGCCGGCGAGCCTGGCCTTGATCACCCCGCCGACGTACTTGCCCTCCTGCATGGCGGGCTGCGCCACGCCCGGGAGCTTGTTCAGCGAGACCATGTCCCCGATCGCGAAGACCTCGGGGTGCCCGGGATCCGCCCCGCCCGGTCCGTCTCCAGCCCCGCCCGCGCGGCCAGCTGCGCCGCGAGCGGAGAGGCCTGGACGCCTGCGGCCCAGATACGCGTCCGGGTCCGGATGGTCTCCGGCCCGTCGGGCCCCTTCACGGTGACCGACTGCTCGTCCATGTCGGTGGCGAGGGTGTTGAGCCGGATCTCCACACCCATCCGCTCGAGCCGCTCGTGCGTGTAGCGCTGCAGCTTCGGGGCGAACGGACCCAGCACCGCACCCATCCCCTCGACCAGTAGGATCCGCGCCTCCCGGGTGTTCACCGAGCGGTAGTCCCGCGGGAGGACCGTGTGCGCCAGCTCGGCGACCTGCCCCACCAGCTCGACGCCCGTCGGACCGGCCCCGATGACCACGAACGTGAGCCACTCGGCCCGCTCGGCCGGGTCGGTGCACAGCTCCGCCGTCTCGAACGCCACGAGGATCCGGTCCCGCAGGTACCGGGCGTCCTCGATCGTCTTCATCCCCGGCGCGTACTGGGCGAACTCGTCCCGGCCGAAGTACGAGTGGGTGGCCCCGCCCGCCACGACGAGGGTGTCGTAGGGCAGCTCGACGGTGTGGTGCTCAGGTCCGTCGGCGCGCACGACCCTGTTCTCCAGGTCCAGCTCGGTGACCTCGGCCAGGATGGCCCGCGCGTTGCGTTGCTTGGAGATCACGCTGCGCAGCGCGGGCGCGATCAGCCCGGGCGACAGGATCCCGGCCGCGACCTGGTACAGCAGCGGCTGGAAGAGATGGTGGTTGGCCCGGTCGACCACGGTCACGTCGACGTCGGCGTGGGCCAGCGCGCGGGTCGCGTTCAGGCCGCCGAACCCGCCGCCGACCACGACGACCCGGTGCCGGTGCTGCTCGGTCATCTGGACTCCCCTTCGGTGGTGCGCCACAGGAAGACGCCGTCGGGACCGCGCGCCCGCTCCAGCGCGCCGCCCGCCTCGTGGTGGGCGAGGTAGGCCAGGATCTCGGCCATCGCGAAGTGCCGTCGTGCGCCGCTGAGCGCGACCGTGAAGAGCAGTGCGGTGAGCTCGGCCACCG
>NZ_JACBXB010001036.1 GCF_013870575.1 Pseudonocardia pini | reverse complement strand
CCCTGGGCGGGGCGCTGGTGGCCGGACTGTGGGCCGGGCTGCTGGTGCACGTCGTGCCGCGGGCCGGGACGGTGACGGCGGCGGCCTCGGACACCACGGCGGGGATCGTCGGGCTGGTGTCGGCGCTGGTCCTGGTGGGCGGGGCGCTGTGGCTCGAACGCGCCTGCCGCACCCCGGACGACCCGGACGAGGAACGGGACGGGCCCTCGGCCGCCCGGTGATCTCGGTGATCGTCGGTACCGCACCGTAGGCTTCCGCCATGGCCTACCCCGTGCCCACCGGAGCGCCACCAGCGGGTCCGCAGACCCGGCACACGCACGCCGCCCGCAGGCGCGGGGTGCTGTTGCCCGTGGTGGGGCTGGTGGCGTTGGGGATCTGCGGGCTGATCGTGCTCGGCCTCGTCGGCAACTCGGTCGGGGTCGGCGGCGTGCTGGTCGGCGCGCTGTGCGCGTTGCTGCCGGTCGGCCCGGTCGTCGCCACGTTCCTGTGGCTGGACCGCTGGGAGCCCGAGCCGCCGCGGATGCTGCTGTTCGCCTTCCTCTGGGGCGCGTGCTTCGCCGCGCTGTCCGCGCTGCTCGTCAACTCGAGCGCCACGCTGGCGGCGGACGCGCTGCTCGGCCGCGGCAGCGGGGACGTCCTGGGCTCGGTGGTGATCGCCCCGTTCGTGGAGGAGGCGGTCAAGGGCCTGTTCCTGGTCGGGTTGCTGATCTGGCGCCGCCGGGAGTTCGACGGGATCGTCGACGGCGTCGTCTACGCCGGGCTGGTCGCGGCGGGCTTCGCCTTCACGGAGAACATCCTCTACATCGGGCGGGCCTTCGCGGAGGACGCGTACGCCGGGCAGAGCGGCGGGGTGCTGGCGGTGTTGCTGCTGCGCGGCGTGCTGTCGCCCTTCGCGCACCCGCTGTTCACGTCCATGATCGGGATCGGGGCCGGGATCGCGGCGGCCAAGCGCAGCGTCGTCGTGCGGGTCCTGGCGGTCCTCGCGGGCTACCTGGTCGCCGTGCTCCTGCATGCGATGTGGAACGGGGCCGCCTCGGTCCTGGGCGGCACCGGGTTCTTCCAGGTCTACGTCGTGATCATGCTCCCGCTGTTCCTGGGGATCGCCGTGGTGCTGATCTGGCAGCGCCGTCGCGAGGCGCGCACCGTGGCCGAGCAGCTGCCCTCGTTCGCGCAGGCCGGGTGGATCGCGTGGAGCGAGGTGCCGCTGCTCGGCAACCTGGCCCAACGGCGGGGTTGGCGGCGGGCGGTCAAGCGGCGGTCCGGCCCGCACGCGGCCCGGGCGGTCGCGGACTACCAGGCCGCCGTCACCGAGCTCGCCTTCCTCCGCGCCCGCATCGCCCGCGGCGCGGTCCGAGACAGCGCCGAGGAGCTGCAGTCCACGCGGCTGCGGGACCTGGCCAAGGCCCGCGCCCGCGCCCTCGGCATGCCCGACGCGCTCACCGCCGCTTGGGGCGGCGACCACCCGCCGGGCTGGGCCCCGCCCGCCCCCCACACCATCTCCTCGTCGAACCCCTGGTCACCGCGCCCGTCATGC
>NZ_JACBXB010001035.1 GCF_013870575.1 Pseudonocardia pini | reverse complement strand
CCCGCGGCCGGACGCTCCACCGTCTCCGGAGCGTCGGCAGCGGGCTCGCCGAGGTCGAACAGGCCGTCAGTCATCGGTGTCCAGGGTGCCACCCGGCACCGACGACCTGGGCGGGCAGGTTCAGCTCTGCAGCTCCTGCACCAGGGTGGGCGTGCCGGTCTGCGGGTTCTCACGGTTCCGCAGCGTGGCGTAGGTGACGACCGCGACGCCCGCCGAGGCGAGGGTCACGGGCAGGGTGAGGATGTTCGTGACGATCGAGTAGAGCGTGGTGCCCGGGTTCGCGAACGTGCCGACGATCAGCTGGATGATCCAGCTGTAGACGCCGGCGGCGATGAACGCGGTGATCAGCTTGCCGGTGGTCGGCCAGAACTCCCGGTTGACCAGCTCGAAGGTCCGGCCGATGCCCTGCCGCTCGAACATGATCACACCGGTCAGCGACGCGGCGAACACGATCAGCAGGTAGAGCCCGGGGACGACGAGCAGGAGGAACCCGATGAAGGTCAGGAGCCCGGCGAGCAGGCCCCAGCCCAGCAGCGGCAGCGCGCGGCCCGCGGCGAAGGAGAGTGCCTCGCCCGCCCCGACCGGCTGTTCGGCGGCCTGCCGGGTCACCACGTAGACCGAGGCGCCCTGCGCCAGCAGCGCCACGGCCACGACGATGATCACCGACAGGCCCGCGCCGACCGCGGTCAGCACGACCCCGCCGCCCGCGGCGACGATGACCCCGATGATCGCGCCGATGATCAGCGCGGGCAGCGCGGTGGCCAGCTGGATGATCAGCAGCGGCTGCCAGCTGCGGCCCAGCACCGCGATGACCTTCGTCCACCAGTCACCGAAGTCCGCGGCGACCAGCGGGTCCGGCAGCGGTGCACCGCCGCCGGGTGCCGGGTAGGCGCCCTGCGGGCCGTACCCGCCCTGCTGCGGGTGGTTCCCCGGGGGCGGGTAGCCGCCCTGCTGCGGGTATCCGCCCTGCTGGGGATAGCCGCCCTGCTGCGGGTAGCCCCCCTGCTGCGGATAACCACCCTGCTGCGGGTAGCCACCCGGCGGCGGGTATCCGCCCTGTTGGGGGTACCCGCCCTGCTGCGGGTAGCCCCCGGGCGGGGGGTACTGGCCGGGCTGCTGCGGGTGACCCTGCTGACCGTCGTCACCGGGCGGGTACGTCATGACCGGCAACCTAGAGGGTCGGCCCAGGTCAAGTCATCTTTCTTCACGCGGTCGTGATCGGTTCGCAACCTCTGTCCGATCTCACCATCTGGAATTCACTTTCCGCATGGCAGGACGATTGGGCACCATGGAGCCGTCCGGCCCACCCGGCCGACACCCGTACGCCGCGGACGATCCCCGCGGGACCCCGCCCGAGCGCCGCGTCGACCCCGCCGCCGCCCTCCGGGCCCTCCCGTCCCCGCGAGGAACCGCCATGTCGCTCACCCTGTCCACCCGGCTCGCCGCCGTCCGCGGCTCGGCCATCCGTGACCTGCTGACCCTCACCGCCCGCGACGACGTCGTGAGCCTGGCGGGCGGGCTGCCCGCCGCCGACGCGCTG
>NZ_JACBXB010001034.1 GCF_013870575.1 Pseudonocardia pini | reverse complement strand
CCTCTACCCGCCGCTCGACGCCGCGGCGGCCGAGCGGATCGGCACCATCCTGGCGGCCGCGGTGGACTACGGCATCGACCCCACCCCGACCCCGGCCGAGCCGGAGAAGGAGCAGGTCACGCTGGGTCTCCCCACCCTTCGCAGACCCGACTGACCACTCGCCCGGCGCCCCGGCCACCCGGCCGCGGCGCCCGAGATCCGTTCGACGGGAGCAGACCGGTCGATTCCCGACCGTCCGGCTCCCGAGGTGTGGACCATGGGCCTGCCGGGTCGGACGATGCCGGGTCAGAAGATGCAGTAGCCACCGTCCACGACGACCTCGTCGCCGGTGTGGAAGGTGAGGGACGGGTCGGCGAGGTAGGCCGCGACCTGCCCGTACTCCGCCGGGTCCGCCCAGCGGCGGACCGGCGTGCGGGCGGTGGTGGCCTGCCGGAACCGCTCGTCCTGGTACCCGCGCTCGCTGAGCCCCGTGCGCGTCCAGCCCGGGATGAGGGTGTTGCACCGCACCCGGTGGCGCGCCAGCTCGACGGCGAGGGTGCGCGTGAGCCCCAGCAGCGCGGTCTTGCTCGAGGCGTAGGCGGCCTGTCCCGCACCGCCGAAGCGCGAGATCGTGGAGCCCACCACGATGATCGACCCCCCGCTCCCCTGGTCGACGAACCGGCGGGCGGCCTCGCGACAGGTGAGGAAGGCGCCGTCGAGGTTGACGGCGTGCACCTGCCGCCACGTCTCCAGCGACAGGTCGACGACGGAGGTGCGGTCCGAGGTGCCCGCGTTCGAGACCAGACAGCCCAGCGGACCCAGCTCGGCGACCGTGCGGTCCATCGCCTCGGCGACCTGGTCCTCGTCGGCGACGTCGCAGGAGACGGCGATCGCCCGCGCGCCGAGGTCCGTGAGCGCCTCGACCGCGTCGGCGCTCTTGGCGGTGTCTCGCGCCCACAGCGCGACGCTGCCGCCCGCCTTGGCGATCCCGGTGGCCATACCGAGTCCGATGCCGCCGTTGCCGCCGGTCACCACCGCGACCAGACCCGTGAGGTCGTTCACCGGCGCTCCTCCCTGAGCGATCGTTCGTTTAGAGGATCGTGCCATCGGGAGGCCCGTACGGGAAGAGCGCGACTCACGGCCGCCGCGCGATTCGGCGCCGGGACCGAATTCGCGCAATCGGGAATCAGCGGCCGACGAACAGCGGAATGGCCGGACCGACTCGGACGGGAGCAGACCCGACGAGGGCACTCCACCAGCTGCGGTTCGCCCTGGCCCGAGGCCGCCACCAGGGCGGGAGGGCGGCGGTCGACAGTGTGGACCGGGCGTGCCGACGACGCGCCACAGTGGTCACAATGACCGGATTGCGATTCACGATGCACTCCCTCGGGCATCTGTCCACGGCGGATCCGCGAACAGAAAGGATGTTTCTCCCCCGGGCCCATTCCTGCAGGACCCCACCCTGGGGCGGCGGTGAACTGACATGCGCGAACGGCAGACGGCGTATCCACCGGCTCGGTTCGCGGGACGAACGGGTGACCGGCCGGGCCCCCGCGCGTGGGTCAGG
>NZ_JACBXB010001033.1 GCF_013870575.1 Pseudonocardia pini | reverse complement strand
CACGGCCAGGGCCACCAGGTAGGCGTGGGCGATCCACTGCGCGGCGCCGAGCCCCACGCCCAGGTCCCGGGCGATCGACTCCAGCCCCACGGCGACCACCGTCGCGTCGAGCAGGGAGAGCAACGCCCCCAGGACGACGACGGCCGCGATCCGCCGCGTCGCCGGGTCCCAGACGGTCACGCCGGCACTCTCAGGCCCTTCAGCGCCCCCGCCCAGGCCACCACCTCGTCGAGCAGCTGCGCGAGGGCCTCGCGCTGGTAGGGCGCGGGCTCGATGCGGCCGACGTCCGTGGGGCCGGTGAGCACGAAGTCGGTCATCAGGTTCAGGCAGACCTGGGTCCGGACGTGCGCGACCTTCACCTCGGACAGCACCGGCCGCAGCGCCTCGATCCCGCGCACCCCGGCCTGCACGCCGTAGCCGACGAGCCCCGCCGCCTTGTCGTTCCACTCCGCGAACAGGAAGTCGATCGCGTTCTTCAGCGCGGCGGGGAACGAGTGGTTGTACTCCGGCACCACGAAGACGAAGGCGTCGAAGCCCGCGACGGTGGCCGCCCAGTCGCGGGTGTGCGGGTTCGCGTAGTCGCCGTGGATGGCGGGGTTCGGCTCGTCGAGCAGCGGGAGGTCCCATGCGGCCAGGTCGACCACCTCGACGGTGTGCCCGAGCTCTTCGGCGCCCTGGCGCACCCACTCCCCGACGAGCCCGCCCCGGCGGTTCGGCCGGGTGCTGCCGACGATGATCGCGATCCTGATGTCACTGCTCATGGCCGGTAAAGTACAACGTGCATGGCAAAGTGACAACGATCGTTGTACCGGGTAGAACTAGGCCGTGCCGAGACTCGCCGACAAGCGCCGCGCGATCCTGCGCGGCGCGCTGACCGTGTTCGCCCGCGAGGGCTACACCCGCGCGAGCATCGACCAGATCGCCCGCGAGGCAGGGGTGTCCACGCGCACGATCTACAACCACGTCGCGGACAAGTCCGCCCTGTTCGAGACGGTGATCCAGGAGAGCGCCGCACGCGTCGCCGAGGCCCAGGTCGAGGCGATGGACCGGCATCTCGGCGGGGCGGTCCCGGACCTCCGCGAGGCCCTCGTCGCCTTCGCCCGCGACCACGCCCGGCCGACCGACGCCGACCACTTCGCGCTGGTCCGGCAGATCCAGGCGGAGGTCGGGCACATCCCGGAGGCCGCGCTGGACTCCTGGCAGGACACCGGGCCCCGACGGGTGCAGCGCGCGGTGGAGGCGCATCTCGCCCGGTTCATGGCCGAGGGCAGGCTCCGCACGGCGGACCCGCACCGCGCGGCCCGGCACCTTGTCCTGCTCGCGGCGGGCGAGGTGACCAGCCGCTCCTTCCACGGCGCCCTCCCGCTCCCCGCGAAGGAGGTCGACGCGATCGTGGAGGACGGCGTCGAGGTCTTCCTCCGCGCCTACGCCCCCTGAGCGACGAGGACCCCGCGGAGGGCCTCGAGGGCGGCGGGCCACGCACTCGGGGACGGCGTGGCGTAGCCGATGACCAGCGCGTCCCGGCGGGCCTTCGCGGCGGGGTGGCGGAACA
>NZ_JACBXB010001032.1 GCF_013870575.1 Pseudonocardia pini | reverse complement strand
CTGCTCCTGGGTGCGGACCCGCTGCGCCCCGTGGACGAGAACCACCTGGCCTTCCTCCGGCTCGTCGCGGCGCACGTCGACGGGGCGCTGGTCGCCGTCCGCGCGTCGGCGGACGAGCGGGACCGGGTGGCCGGGATGGGCAGGCTGGACCGCACCAAGACCGAGTTCTTCACCGGCGTCAGCCACGAGTTCCGCACCCCGCTGTCGCTGATCATGGGCCCGCTCGAGGTCCTGCGCGGCTCGCCGGACCCGGTGGTCCGCGAGGAGGCGGGTGTCGCGCACCGCAGCGCGCAGCGGATGCTCAAGCTGGTCAACACGCTGCTCGACGTCTCCCGGCTCGAGGCGGGCCGCACCGACGCCACGTTCGCCCCGGTCGACCTCGGCACCCTCACCGCCGAGCTCGCGGCGCTGTTCGTCGCGCCCACCGAGCGCGCGGGGCTGCGCCTGGAGGTCGACTCGCCGCCGTGCGAGCGACCCGTCTGGGCCGACCAGGACATGTGGGAGAAGGTGGTCCTCAACCTGCTGAGCAACGCCCTGAAGTTCACCTTCGAGGGCGGTCTGCGGGTGACCACGTGCATCGAGGGCGAGCGGTTCGTGCTGGAGGTCGCGGACACCGGCACGGGCGTGCCCGCGGTGGAGGTCTCCCGGCTGTTCGACCGCTTCCACCGGGTCCGGGCCGCGCGGGCGCGCTCGCGGGAGGGCAGCGGCATCGGGCTGGCCCTGGTCCGCAACCTCGTCGAGGTGCACGGCGGGACCGTCGAGGTGTCCAGTGTGGACGGCTCCGGCACCACCTTCACGGTCCGGCTGCCGCTGGGGTTCGCACACCTGCCCGTCGAGAACATCACGATCGGCAAGCCCGCCGCCACGCCCCACCCGCGGCCGGAGACGTTCGAGCCCTTCGTGGCGGAGGCCCTGCGCTGGACCCCCGCGCAGGTGGAGGCGCCGGGCCCGTTGCCGCCGGAGCTGCCGGACACCCCGAGCGGCCGGGTGCTCGTCGTGGACGACGACCCGGACATGCTGGAGCACCTCAGCAGGCTGCTGAGCGCGAACTGGTCCGTGCAGGCCGTCTCGGACGGCGCCGCCGCACTGGAGCTGGCCAGGGCCGATCCGCCGGACCTCGTCGTGGCGGACGTGATGATGCCCGAGCCCGACGGCATCGCCCTGCTCCGCGCCCTGCGTGCCGACGCCCGCACCACCGGGAGGCCCGCGGTGCGGGCGAGGAGGCGGCCGTCGAGGGCCTCGCCGCGGGGGCGGACGATTACCTCGTCAAGCCGTTCTCGGCTCGCGAGCTCCTCGCCCGCGTCGCGAACCACCTGCACCTCGGCCGGGTCCGGCGGGCCGCGGAGCTGCGCTTCCGGGCGATGGCCGACTCCACACCCGCCCTGATCTGGGTGGACGACGCGGGCGGCCACCGCGTCTTCGTCAACCGCGGCTGGCTGGACTTCACCGGCGCCGATCCCGGCTCCGAGCTGGGGCTGGACTGGCGCGAGCGGATCCATCCCGACGACCGCGAGCGCTACCGCTCCGTCGTCGCCGCCGCCACCCGCGCCGG
>NZ_JACBXB010001031.1 GCF_013870575.1 Pseudonocardia pini | reverse complement strand
CGGGGTGAAGCCGCCGGACCGCGGACCGCTGGGGGTCTGGGCCTGGGCCGTCGAGAGGTGGGGGCGGGGGATCCAGGTTCAGGTGGGCCGGGCGGTCCCGGTCCTCGGCCCGGCGGGCCGGGTGGCGGACAGGGTGGTTCCGGTGGGCAGGGCGGTTCCGGCACGCACGGTGGGTACGGCGGTCCCGCAGGGTCGGGGTCCGACCAGTCCGGGGGGCGGCCCGGTGGTCCTCCTCCCGGGACGCACGAGCCCGAACCGCACACCCGCATGTTCCCGCCCGTCCCACGCACTCCTGGTTGCAGCCCACGCAGGCCCGTTCCCACCCAGGTCCGGCGACCAGGCCGCGCGCGAACCCGACGAGGTCCGCGTGACCCTCGCGCAGCTCCTGTTCGCCCAGCTCAGGCGTGGTGAACCGGCCCACGGCGACGACCGGGACGGACACCGCCGCCCGGATCGCCGACGGGACGAAGGTGGCGTAGCCCGGCGGCGTGTGCATCGACGGCTCGACCAGGTGCAGCGACGACGTGGCGACCCCGACCGTCGTCGAGAGGTAGTCCACGCGGGACTCCAGCGCCTGCGCGACGGGCACGGGGTCGAGCCCCTCCTCGCGCCCGAGCCGCACGCCGAGGATGCGGTCGCCCAGCTCGGCGCGCACCGCGTCGAGCACGCGCAGCAACAGCCGGACCCGGTTCTCGACCGGGCCGCCGTGCGCGTCCGTGCGGTGGTTCGTGGCCGGGGAGAGGAAGCACCGCAGCAGGGAGGCCTGCGAGCACTGCAGCTCGACGCCGTCGAACCCGCCCTGCACGCAGTGCCGCGCCACCTGCGCGTACCCGGCCACGATCGCGTCGAGGTCGGGCTCGGTGAGGGCGACGGGGACCTCGCGGAACATCGGGTCCGGGATCGGCGAGGGCCCGCGGACGGGGGCGCGCGAGTACATCCCGGAGGCCTGCGGGCCGTTGTGGTTGAGCTGGGCGAGGACGAGCGAGCCGTGCGCGTGGACGGCGGCGGTGATCGCTCGGTAGCCCGGCAGGACCGCCGGATCGTGGCCGCGGATCATCTGCTCGTAGGGGTGGTCCTCCGGATGGACCGTGTGCTCCTCGGTGATCACCAGGCCCGCGGTGCGGGCCCGCGCACCGTAGTACGCGGCGTGCCGCGCGCTGGGCAGGCCCTCCTCCGCGAACCCCGTGAGGTGCGCGGTGAACACGATGCGGTTCCGGGTGGTGGCCCGCCCGATCCGCAGGCCCTCCTGCAGCATCACACCCCCACCTGTGAGCGGCGATCGTCGCTCACGACCGCCTGGCGAGCCTCCCGCACGGCCTCGTGCACGGTGCGGGGTGCCACGCAGTCCCCGATCCGGGGATGTCCGCGCAGCGTCGTGTCCGGGAGCCGGTGCGCGCAGTCGATCACCAGCGTCGCCGGGAGCTCGCGTTGCTCGCCGTGGTGCACGTCGCCGACCAGCACGGATCCCTCGCCGACCGAGTGCAGTCGGGAGAACGTGACCCGCTCGACGCCCGCCCGTTCGAGCCGCGCGTTGGCGTCGGCCAGGTCGCCGGTA
>NZ_JACBXB010001030.1 GCF_013870575.1 Pseudonocardia pini | reverse complement strand
GGCGGTGCTCGGCGGCATCGGGAACATCCGGGGTGGTGCTGGGGCACTCGATGGGCGGACTGCACGCGCTGGTGCTCGCCGCGACCCGCCCGGACCTGGTGCGGGGCCTGGTCGTGGAGGACATGGCGGCCGACCTCACCGGGCTACCGGCCGCGACGATGGCGGACGCCACGGCCTGGTTCGACGCCGTGCCCCAGCCCTTCCCCGGGCTCGCCGCCGTGCGGGAGGCCTTCGGGCACCCGCGCCCGGAGTTCGGCGACTACATGGCCGAGTGCGTCGAGGAGCGGGCCGACGGCTTCCACCTGCTCACCCGCGTCCGGGACGCCACGGAGATCGCGGGCGAGTGGGTGCGCCGGGCCGCCTGGGCCGAGGTCGACGCGATCGGCTGCCCGACGCTGCTCGTCGAGGCCGCCGAGTCGGTCGCCCCGGCGGGCCAGATGGCGGAGATGGCGGCGCGGATCCCGGGTGCCCGCCATGTCCTGCTGCCCGGGACCGGACATCTCGTGCACGCGGACGAAGCGACATTCCTCGACGCGGTCATACCGTTTCTGGAGGACATCGTCGCTGACCCTCCGCATTCGTCCGAATGTCGACCGTAGCCCTTTCTCGCCGATCCTGATCTCTACGGCACAACCGATCTTCGCGCTGGTTGCGGCGACTCCGGTGCTGTGCCACGCTCGAATCATTCCATTCGCGGGCCGTCGGGAATGGGGTGGTTTCCGAGGCCCGTACGAAGGTCGAGATTCGCGCGCCATCGGTCCCCGTCGAGACCGCCCGCGGGACACCCGTGGGGACGCGCGCCGAGGTGTGCGATGTACCAGGGACAGGAGTCCGTCCCGGCGGGGGAGCCCATACCGGTCACGGAGTCGGAGAGCCGGATCGACCGACTGGTCGCGCCGGCGCAGGCGGGGGACGCGGACGCGCTCGAGGAGCTGTTGGAGCTCGTGCGCCCGCTGGTGGTGCGCTACTGCGAGACCCGGTTGCGCGGGTCGCCGGTGTCGGCCGAGGACGTCACGCAGGACGTGTGCCTCGCGCTCCTCCGGTCGCTGCCCGCGTACCGGGACCGGGGGCGGCCGTTCCTGGCGTTCGTGCGCACGGTGGCGAGCCACCGGATCGCCAGCGCCTGCACGTCCGCGACCCGCACCCACGAGTACGCGGTCGCGGACCCGCCGCAGGGCCTCTCCTGCTGCGACCCCTGTGACGAGCCCGAACAGCACCTCCTGGAGCTCGCGACCAGCGACGAGGTCGCCGCGCTGCTCGCCAGGCTGCCCGCCCGTCCGCGGGACATCCTGGTCCTGCGGATCGCCTGGGGGCTGTCCGCGCGGGAGACCGCGGAGCTGCTCCACCTCAAACCCGAGACCGTGCGTCTGGTCCAGCATCGCGCCCTGAACTCGTTGCGCCGCATGCTCGCCGGACGTCGCGAGCCGAGCTGAACCGGCAGCGCCGTGGCCGATCCGCCGGTCGACCTCGCCGCCGTCCTCGCGGACGACGCGCTGCTCGACGCCCTCGGCCGCGACCGGCTGGGCTCCGCCGAGATCCGGGCCCGGTTCGGCGG
>NZ_JACBXB010001029.1 GCF_013870575.1 Pseudonocardia pini | reverse complement strand
CGAGGCGCCGCCGACCCTGGCCCGGCTGGCCTTCGACTGGCGGTTCGACCTGATCTTCGGGACCGTCGCCGTCCTCCTGGCCGCCGTCTACCTCCTGGGCGTCCGCAGGCTGCGACGGCGGGGGGACGCCTGGCCGCCGGGTCGCACCATCGCGTGGCTGGCGGGCTGCGCCGTCCTGCTGATCGCCACGAGCTCCGGTGTCGGGAAGTACGCGCCCGCCATGTTCAGCGTGCACATGGCCTCGCACATGATGCTGTCGATGCTCACGCCGATCCTGTTCGTGCTCGGCGCACCGATCACGCTCGCGCTGCGGGCGCTGCCGGTGGCGGGGAGGGGCAACCCGCCGGGACCGCGCGAGTGGGTCCTCGCGGCGGTGCACTCGCCGGTGGCTCGGTTCGTCACTCATCCGCTGTTCTCGTTGCCGGTCTTCGTGGGGACGTACTACGCGCTGTACTTCTCCGACCTGTTCGGCTGGGCCCTCACCGAACACTGGGCACACGTCGCGATGAACCTGCACTTCCTCGCCGCAGGCCTGATCTTCTTCTGGCCCATCATCGGGGTGGACCCCTCGCCGAGACGGCTCCCTCCGGTGGTGCGGCTCGCCGTCCTGTTCCTGTCCGTGCCCTTCCACGCCTTCTTCGGGGTCGCGCTCATGGGTGCGGACGAGGTGATCGGGGCGGACTTCTACCGCTCGCTGGCCCTGCCGTGGGTCACGGACCCGCTCGTGGACCAGAAGCTCGGCGGCGGACTCACGTGGGCGTCGGGCGAGGTGCCGTTGTTGCTCGTCCTCGTCGCGTTGCTCATCCAGTGGTCCCGTCTCGACGAGCGGTCGGCGCGGCGCGATGATCGTCGCGCGGACGCGGACGGCGGTGCAGACCTCAAGGCGTACAACGAGATGCTGCGCCGCTTGGCCCGGGGAGAGGCGCCGTCGGGCGCGTCCGAGAAAAACTTCGACGAGTTCGAGGACGGGTCCGCGCACGACGAACGACAGCCGGAGGGGTCCCTGACGGGGGGCGCCGCACCGTCCGGAGAGGACGTCGGCCCTGCTCAGGGCAGCTCCGCGGACCCGCTGCGGGACTGACCGTTCGTCGCGGGGCCGATCATGGTGGAGATCGGGCTCGAACCCTTGTCCTCGCAGCTCAGAGGCTGTTTCAGGGGGGCGATTTGACCCCCCTCGGAGCAGGTGTGTAACTTTCTCTTCGTCGCCACGGCGAGCAGCAAGACGGATCGGGCCGGATCTCCGGAACGGGTCACGCTCACCAGGTTGGCGGCCACCTCCGCGGAAGCGAAGCCTTTCGGGCACAGCCATGCGGGCGTCGATCGGAAACTGGGGCTTGCCTCAGCGCTTCGAACGACGTAACATAAGAGAGTTGCCTCCGAGCCGGTCGGCTCTGGTAGGCTCTCGGACAGAACGATGACGCCCCGGACGTTCCCCGGTAGTTGCCGGTGAGCCATGGTGTGCGGGTGTCTTTTGAGAACTCAACAGTGTGTCGAGCTATTTTTTCTTGTTCTGGTGGTTTTGTGCCAGTTCATGTTTGGGTTCGCGGCCTGATCCC
>NZ_JACBXB010001028.1 GCF_013870575.1 Pseudonocardia pini | reverse complement strand
CTAACTGAACCAGAATCAGTCGTGCTGCCAATTACACCATACCCCAAGGAGGCACATTCACCAGGGTGTGGCCCATCGCGAGCGTCCAGGCCACGAGGTCCCGGGCGAACTCCAGGTGCACGGGGTCCTCCGCGGCGCGGAGCACCCGCACCCCGTCGACGGTCTCGTCGACGGTCGGGTGCGTGGCCGCGTCGGATCCCGTGGGCTGCCGACAGAGCACGACGACCTCGTGCCCGGCCGCGGTCAGCTCGCGGGCCAGGGCGTGCACGTGCCTGCCCAGCCCGCCGACGACCACGGGCGGGTACTCCCAGGAGACCAGCAGCACGCGCATCGCGGTGATCCTGGCAAAGCCCGCCACGGTGCCTGCACGTACCCTGGGGCGCTGCCTGTCAGAGCCTGTCGGGACCGTCGGGGGAGGTGCGATGCGCGGAGCGTCGCGCCTGGTCGTCGCCCTCGCGCTGGTGTCGGTCACCGCCGGCTGCGGGGTCTCCGATCCCGGTCTCGCGGTACCCGACCCCCGGCCCGCGCCCACGCCGACCGCGACCGTCGGTGCGCTGTTCCCCGGCCCGCCTGCGGCGCTGGGGGACCATTTCTGCAGCGGGTCGGTGGTGGACACCCCCACGGGCGACGTCGTGCTCACGGCGGCGCACTGCGTGGCGGAGGGCGACGGCACGCCCGCGGACACCGGGATGTCGTTCGTGCCCGGCTACCACGCGGGCGAGGAGCCCTACGGCGTGTGGACCGTGGACAGCGTCGCCGTCGACCCCCGGTTCCTCGCAGACGCCGACCCGGACTACGACGTCGCGTTCCTCACCGTCTCCGGGCCGGCGCCGATCCAGGACGTGACCGGCGGTTTCCCGGTGGCCTTCGATCCCGGGGTGGGCGACCGGGTGCAGGCCGTCGGCTACCCGATCGAGGACGACGGCCCCACGGTCCGCACCGGCGTCACACAGCGGTACTCGCCGACCCAGCTCGAGCTGCCCGCCCCCGGCCTGGAGGACGGCACCAGCGGCGGGCCGTGGCTGCGGGCCGACGGCGCCGTCGTGGGCCTGACCGGCGGGTACCAGCAGGGCGGCGAGGACTTCGACACCTCGTACTCGACCTACCTCGCTCCAGGGTTCGCCCAGCTGCGCGAACAGGCCGTCGAGCACGCTCCCTAGAGCGTTCGGGCGTCCAGGTGGCCGAAGGGGGTGGGCTCCCAGGTCGCCACCAGCCGCTCCGCCTCCGGGCGGCGGTCGGAGTCCAGCAGGCCCGCGAGCACGGCGACCCGGTCGGCGTGCAGCCGGGCGCGGTCGCGCGCGTAGTCCACGGTGGACCCCGTGCTGACCATGAAGGCCCAGTCGCTCGACAGGGCGAGCAGGGCTTGGGCGGCGAGGGCGTCGAGCAGCCGGTCGCGGCCGAACGACCGTCCCTTGTCGACGGTCGTGAGCAGCCGGTCCTGCACGTCGGCGTTGAGCGCGACGAGATCGGTGACCGCCTCGCCCGCCCACACCCGCCAGTCCTTCCCGGACCCCCACGAGGACTCCGGCAGCTCCACGGGCCCGCCGACCAGGCCGGG
>NZ_JACBXB010000102.1 GCF_013870575.1 Pseudonocardia pini | reverse complement strand
TAGAGCGGGAACCGCCACGCCCGCACGGTGCCGAGGCCCAGCGTCTCCAGCATCGATACGGCCGTGGGGACCGACAGGTAGACCGGGTGCCCGTGCCGCACCGCGTTCCACTGGCCCTGGGCGAGCACCGCCGCGAGCGAGTGGAACTGCAGCAGCAGGGTCCCGCCCGGCGCGAGCTGCGCCAGGCGCTCGTCGAGCTCGGCGCGGACGTCGTGGGCGTGCATCAACCCGAAGCAGTCCAGCACGAGGTCGGCGGTGTCCCCCGCCGCGTCGGTGATCCCCCGCTCGGCGAGGTGCCCGACCCAGCTCCCGCCGTGCGGGCTCGGGTGCTCGATGACCGTGCCGCCCGCGGGCAGCAGGCCCACCTCGGCCAGGGACCCGACCGCGGCGCGTGCCTGCGCCACGAGCGCCTCGGGCTCGATGCCCCGGACCTCCTCGGGGACGGTCGGGTCCTCGACCAGCTGGGCCAGCCCGCACTCGACGCACAGCCAGAGCCGGATCGGGAAGACCGGGTCCGCGTCGGGGTCACCGAGCTCGGGGAAGTGGTCGCACGCGGGCTGCAGGCCCATGTCGAGCACCTGCTCGCCCCACCGGCCCCGGCAGAACCGACACCGTGGGCCGCTCACCCGACGACCTCGAGCGTCGGGATCGGGAAGACCAGCTTCCCGCCCCACTCGCGCACGTACCCCAGCTGCTCGACCAGCTCGCGCCGGAGGTTCCACGGCAGCACGAGGACGTAGTCCGGACGGTCCGCGGCGATCCGCTCCGGTGGTTCGATCGGGATCCGCGTCCCGGGGGTGAACCGGCCGTGCTTGTAGGGGTTGCGATCGACCGTGTACGCCAGCAGGTCCGGGCGGATGCCGCAGTAGTTCAGCAGCGTGTTGCCCTTCCCCGGGGCGCCGTAGCCCACCACGGTGCGGCCCTCGCGGCGGGCGTCGAGCAGGAACCGGAGCAGGTCGTCCCGGATGGTCGAGACCGCGCCCGCGAACCCGTCGTGGCCCTCCGGCCGGTCCAGCCCCGCCGCCTCCTCGCGGGCCAGCAGGGTGGCGACGGCCCGCGTCGGCTGCGCCCCCGCCTCCCGCGGCCGGGCCCACAGCCGCAGCGACCCGCCGTGGGTCTCGATCAGCTCGACGTCGACGAGCACCAGACCGGCCGCCGCGAGCGCCCGCTGCGCGGTGAGCACCGTGTAGTACTGGAAGTGCTCGTGGTAGATCGTGTCGAACTGCCTGCGCTCGATGAGGGTGAGCAGGTGCTGCACCTCGATGGAGATCCAGCCGTCGTCGGCCACGAGGGCCCGCAGCCCCTTGCCGAAGTCCACGACGTCGGGGATGTGGGCGAAGACGTTGTTCGCCACGACGAGGTCCGCCGGGCCGTGATCGGCGCGGACCCGGCGCCCCGAGACCTCCGACAGGAAGGCGGTCAGCGTGGGGACCCCGCGTTCGACGCGGGCCGCCTCGCCGACGTTGACCGACGGTTCGATGCCCAGACAAGGGATCCCTCGGCGGACGACGTGCTGCAGCAGGTAGCCGTCGTTGCTGGCGACCTCGACCACGAAGGAGTCGGGGCCGAGGCCCGCACGCTCGGCCGCGGCCGCGACGAACCGCTCCGCGTGGTCGACGTAGGAGCTGGAGAACGAGGAGTAGTAGGCGTACTCGGTGAAGGTCGCCTCGGGGGTGATCAGCGGCGGCACCTGGACGAGGAGGCAGTCCTCGCAGACCCGGGCGTGCAGCGGGTACGTGACCTCGGGCTCGTCGAGCCGGTCCGCGGCCAGGAAGAGCTCGCAGGGCGGCGTGGCCCCGAGGTCCACGAAGCTGCGCATCCGCGGTGACCCGCAGAGCCGGCAGCTCGTCGTGCTCCTGGCCGCGTCGGCGGCCGCCTCGCTGGTCTCGACGCTGGTCTCGGCACTGACACCCACGACACTCTCCATCCCACGACGGCGGGGGGCGGTGATCCGGACTGTGACCCGGATCGCACGGCAGGGGACTCGGGGCGACTCGGAGGTTCGTTACCGGCGCAGCCGACGTCTCGTTCCGGCCGTTCGCCCGACGTGCGCGGGATGCGCGGTGGATCCTCGATGCGTCGACCATTCTTTTTGCTCGAAACGGCGCCGTTGTGACCATTCTCCGGACCGGTTAACGCCACGAATATCGACATCGAGAACCAGGAATCGTCCAGACCGAAGGAGTGCGTCCGATGTCGGTGAAAGCTACAGCCCGAGACGCCGTCAACCACATATTGCGCCCATTCGACATCCAAATGGTCAGAGGTCGGTCGGCGGACCAATCCGTCAAAAGCTACATCTCGGCCCGCCGGACCATCGCCGCGGCACGGACCGCCGGGCTCTCCGTGGGCGACTACATCGACCAGACCTTCGCGACGCCGGGCACCACAGCACGGACGGTGGCGGAGATGCTCCGCCTCGGCGGGCTGACGTCGGCCCGGCGGGTCTGCGAGATCGGGCCGGGCACCGGCCGGTACTCGGAGAAGGTGATCGAGGCACTGCACCCGGAGACCTACCTGATCTACGAGACGGCCACGGACTGGTGGCCGCACCTACGCGCCCTGCCCCACGCGGTCGTCCAGCCGTGCGACGGCCACACGCTCACCCCCACCCCGACCGCGTCGATCGACCTGGTCCACGCCCAGAAGGTCTTCGTCTACCTTCCTTTCGAGACGGTCATGGGATATGTCGACGACATGATCCGAGTCGCCCGCCCGGGCGGCGTGATCGCTTTCGACGTGATCACCGAGGAATGCCTCACCGACGATCTCGTCACGGCCTGGATCGCCGCCGGGACGATCTATCGCCCAGTCCCCCGAGAATGGCTGATCGAGTATCTCGGACGACACGGTGTCCATTTCCGCGGGAGCTGCCTCGTCCGACTGGTGGAGGGTCGGACGGAACTGCTCGTCTTCAGGAAGTCGGGCTGACCCGACCCCACCCGACCAGCCGACCCGGGCGGGCCCCGCCCGGCCCCGCTCGACCTGCCCGACCCTGCTCTACCCGTCCGACTTGTCCAACCCGCCCGGCCGTCCGACCCAACCCGCTCCCGCCCAGCTCCGCCCGGCCCCGCTTCACCTGCCCAACCCGCCCGACCCTGCTCGATCTGTCCGAACCAGCCCGGTCTCGCCCAACCCCGCCCAACCCCGCCCGGCCCCGCTTCACCTGCCCAACCCCGCCCGGCCTGTCCGACCCAACCCGCTCTCGCCCAGCTCCGCCCGACCCCGCCCGGCCCCGCTTCACCTGCCCAAACCCGCCCGGCGAACTCCGCGGGCGACGACACCGTGGTCGCCGCCCCGAGCAACACGACCTCCCCCGGCGTCACGAGCCCCACCCCGACCGTGGTCTCCGCGACCAGCAGCCCTCCCACCAGCAGGTACAGCTGCCAGAGCGGCAGCGCGTCCACGGAGGCCAGCAGCCCCTGCACGAAGTCGGTGATCGCACCCATGCCCGCGAGCCTCGCGGGAGCGACGGGCCGGCGGAACCGGGGTTCCCCCCGAGTCGCGGTGGGGGGACCCCTACCGTGCGGGGTCGGCTGCCACCCGTTCGACGTCCGCGCCCAGGGACCGCAGGTTCTCCACGAACCGGGGGTAGCCGCGGTCGATGTGGTCGACGTCCCAGACCTCGGTGACGCCGTCGGCGCACAGCCCGGCCAGCACCAGCCCGGCGCCCGCGCGGATGTCGCTGGCCCACACCGGGGCGCTGGAGAGCCGCTCCACCCCGCGGATGACGGCGTGGTGGCCGTCCGTGCGGGCGTCGGCGCCGAGCCGGACCATCTCGTCGACGAACCGGAAGCGCGCCTCGAACACGTTCTCGGTGATCATCGACGTGCCGTCGGCCACCGCGGTCAGCGCGATCGCCATCGGCTGCAGGTCGGTGGCGAACCCGGGGTACGGCAGCGTCACGAAGTCGACGGCCTGCGGGCGGCCGGGCATCGCGACGGAGAACTCCTGCTCCCCCACCCGCGTCTCGGCCCCGGCGGTGCGCAGCTTGTCCAGCACCAGGTCGATGTGGTGCGGGTCGACACCGCGCACGGTGACCTCACCCCGGGTCATGCACGCGGCGAACGCCCAGGTCGCGCCCACGATCCGGTCCCCGATCACGCGGTGCTCGGTGGGCTGTAGCCCCGAGACGCCGTGCACGGTGAGCGTGGACGAGCCCACGCCGTCGAGCTTCGCGCCCATCTGCTGCAGCATCACGCAGAGGTCGACGATCTCCGGCTCGCGGGCGGCGTTGTCGATCACCGTGGTGCCCTCGGCCAGGACCGCGGCCATGAGGATGTTCTCGGTGGCCCCGACACTCGGGAAGTCCAGCCAGATCTGCGCCCCGTGCAGGTCGTCCGCCTGCGCGACGACGCGGCCGTGCTCGATCTCCGTGGTCGCGCCCAGCTTCCGCAGCCCGTTGGCGTGCATGTCCAGCGGGCGGGAGCCGATCGCGTCCCCACCCGGCAGCGGCACGATCGCCTTGCGGCAGCGCGCGACCAGCGGGCCCAGCACGCAGACCGAGGCCCGCAGCCGGGACACCGACCGGTAGTCCGCCTGCGAACCCGGCTCGGCGGGCACGTCGATCGTGACCGTGCTCCCCGCGACGTCCACGGTGCAGCCCAGGCTGCGCAGCACGTCGGCCATCAGCGGCACGTCCAGGATCTCCGGACAGTTCGTGATGGTGGTGGTGCCCTCGGCCAGCAGCGCCGCCGCCATCAGCTTGAGCACGCTGTTCTTGGCCCCGACGACGTCGACCGTGCCGGACAGCCGGGCCCCGCCACGCACCGCGAAATGCTCTGTCACGACCACCGACGGTAGCGGTCGCCCGGAGTGATCTTCCGGCGACCCGCCGGTCAGCGCTCGGCCTCCGGTCCGCCGGGCTGCCACAGCACGTCACCGGCCGGGTTGGCGCAGCGGCCCAGGATGAAGAGCAGGTCGGAGAGCCGGTTGAGGTACTTGGCCGTCAGCGGGTTGGTCCGTTCGGCGTCGCTCTCCAGGAGCGCCCAGACGCTGCGCTCGGCCCGACGCGCGACCGTGCGGGCCACATGGAGGTACGCCGCACCGGGGGTGCCGCCGGGGAGGATGAACGAGTCGAGCTTCGGGAGCTCCTCGTTGAACTCGTCGCACCAGGCCTCGAGCCGGGTGACGTACCGTTCCTCGACCCGCAGCGGGGGGTACTCCGGGTCCGGGACGATCGGCGCGCAGAGGTCGGCGCCGACGTCGAACAGGTCGTTCTGCACCTGCCGCAACGGGACCAGCAGCCGCTCGGCCAGCCCGCCGACGGTCACCGCCACCCCGAGGGCGGCGTTGCACTCGTCCGTGTCGGCGTAGGCCGCCAGCCGGACGTCCGTCTTCGACACGCGCGAGAAGTCGCCGAGCGCAGTCGTCCCCGAGTCCCCGGTCTTGGTGTAGATCCGCGTCAGATGCACAGCCACAGCCCGAACCCTAGGCGTTGTGGAGCCCTACGTGTCGACACGAGGGCCTCAGACGAGGGTTGTGGCTCCATGATGCCTAGCTGGCCTGGCGGTATCCCGGGGGCGCGGCTTCGAGCCAGGCCAGGAAGCCGGTGAGGACGTCGGCGCTCATCGCCAGCTCGACGTCTCGGTCCTCGTGGTCGCGGCAGCGCAGGACCGCGCTGGCGTACGGGATCGCGAAGGACTCGTTCGGCAGCGGGGGGCGGCGGTCGACGATCTCCACGTCGTTGCGGTCGATGGCGACCGTGGGGCCCACCCGGAAGCTGGTGAGCCGGTACCAGGCGAACTGGTCGCCCCGGTAGCGCCCCACGCCGAAGTGCCAGTCCGTGACAGCGAAACGGCGGCGCAGACACAGGTCCACGCCGCCGCCTCGCATGAGTCTCACCCGCCGCACGGCGAGCCAGCCGAGGGCCACACACACGAGCACCAGCACAACGCCGACACCGATCGCCACGGTCTCCGCCACTGCTGCTCGTCTACCGGTCGTCGGCTAGTTCGACCCGGCGGACTCGGCCGCTTTGAGCCGCACCTCGGCCCGCTTGCGCGCAGCCACCTCGTCCGGCTCGTCCCCCGACGCGCGGTCCAGCGCGGACTGCGCCCGCCGCACGTCGATCTCGTCCGCCTGCTCGGCGAACTCCGCGAGGATCGAGACCGTCTCCGGCCCGATCGACAGGAAGCCGCCGTGCACGGCCACCGTCAGCGGCGAGCCGTCGACCGGGTCGATCCGGACGACGCCCGCCTCCTCCAGCTGGGCCAGGGTCGGCTCGTGGCCGGGCATGATGCCCAGCTCGCCCTCGGTCGTGCGGGCCAGCACGAAGCTCGCCTTGCCCGACCAGAGCCGCCGCTCGACCGCGACCAGCTCCACGGTCATCTCTGCCAACTGAGCTCGCTCCTTCGTCGCGAGTGGGCCATCTGTGGATCAGCCCTCGAGCTTCTTGCGGTTCTTGTCCAGGTCGTCCAGACCGCCGCAGAGGAAGAAGGCCTGCTCCGGGACGTCGTCGAACTCGCCCTTGGCGATCTTGTCGAACGCCTCGATGGTCTCCTTGAGCGGGACCGTCGAGCCCGCCTGGCCGGTGAACTGCTCGGCGACCAGGAGGTTCTGCGACAGGAAGCGCTCGATGCGGCGCGCCCGGCCGACGAGCTGCTTGTCCTCCTCGGACAGCTCGTCGATACCCAGGATGGCGATGATGTCCTGCAGGTCGTTGTACTTCTGCAGGATCCGCTTGACCTCGTTGGCGACGCGGAAGTGCTCGTCGCCGATGTACTGCGGGTCCAGGATCCGCGAGGTCGAGGTCAGCGGGTCGACCGCCGGGTAGATGCCCTTCTGCGAGATGGGGCGGGAGAGCTCCGTCGTCGCGTCCAGGTGGGCGAAGGTGGTCGCCGGGGCGGGGTCGGTGTAGTCGTCCGCGGGGACGTAGATCGCCTGCATCGAGGTGATCGAGCGGCCCCGGGTCGAGGTGATCCGCTCCTGCAGCTCGCCCATCTCGTCCGCCAGCGTCGGCTGGTAGCCGACGGCGGACGGCATCCGGCCGAGCAGCGTGGAGACCTCGGAGCCCGCCTGGGTGAAGCGGAAGATGTTGTCGATGAAGAGCAGCACGTCCTGGTCCTGCTCGTCGCGGAAGTACTCCGCCATGGTGAGCGCGGACAGGGCCACCCGCATACGCGTGCCCGGCGGCTCGTCCATCTGACCGAAGACGAGCGCGGTGTCGTTGATGACGCCGGACTCGGTCATCTCCGTGATGAGGTCGTTGCCCTCACGGGTGCGCTCGCCGACACCGGCGAACACCGACGTGCCACCGAAGTTCTTGGCGACACGGGTGATCATCTCCTGGATGAGCACCGTCTTGCCGACGCCGGCACCGCCGAACAGGCCGATCTTCCCACCCTGGACGTACGGGGTGAGCAGGTCGATGACCTTGATGCCGGTCTCCAGCATCTCGGTGCGACCCTCGAGCTGGTCGAAGTTCGGCGCCTTGCGGTGGATGCCCCACAGGTCGCCGGTGATCTGCAGGTCGGGCTCGTCCAGGCACTCGCCGAGCGCGTTGAACACGTGCCCCTTGACCTGGTCGCCCACCGGCACCGAGATCGGACGGCCGAGGTCGGTCACGGCCTGGCCGCGGACGAGGCCGTCGGTCGGCTGCATGGAGATCGTGCGGACCAGGTTGTCGCCCAGGTGCTGGGCGATCTCCAGGGTCAGCGTCTTGGCGAGGTCACCGAAGTCGACCTCGACGGTGAGGGCGTTGTAGAGCTCCGGCACCTGGTTGCGCGGGAACTCGACGTCGACGACCGGCCCGGTGACCCGGACTACCCGGCCGACCCTGGTCTGGGTGTCGCTGTCAGCAGTGGCGGTCATCAGCTCTCACTTCCTGCGGTCACAAGAGCGTCGGCGCCACCGACGATCTCGCTGATCTCCTGGGTGATCTGGGCCTGGCGGGCCTGGTTGGCCTCCAGTGTCAGAGTACGGATCAATTCGTTCGCGTTGTCCGTCGCGGCCTTCATGGCCCGCTGCCGGTTCGCCGACTCCGACGCCGCGGACTCCAGCAGGGCCGCGAAGAGCCGGGCCCCGATGTACTTCGGCAGCAGCGAGTCGAACAGCACGTCCGCGCTCGGTTCGAAGGCGTACAGCTGCCGCGGCTCGTCGGCCGCGGCGGTGGCCGTGGTGCCGGTGGCCCCGCCGGTCTCCGTCTCCGAGGCGACGTCTCCGAGGGCGCCGTCGTCCCCGACGTACTCAACCTCCATGGGAGCCATCCGCCGCGCCTGCGGCACCTGGGTCACCATGTTCTTGAACTGCGTGTAGACGAGGTGCAGCTCGTCGACGCCGTGGATGCCGTCGTCGCCGGGGCCCTCCCCGTCGTCGTCCGCGCCCGCCATAAACGCCTTCACCAGCTCGCGCGCGGCCTCGGCCGCGTTCTCGTAGCTGGGCTGCTCGGAGAACCCGGTCCACGAGGCCTCGACCTTGCGCCGACGGAACCGGTAGTAGCTCACGCCCTTGCGCCCGATCACGTAGAGGACGGGCTCCTTGCCCTGCTCGCGCAGGAGCGACTGGAGCTGCTCGGCCTCCTTGAGCACGTTGGCGTTGTAGCCGCCGCACTGGCCGCGGTCGCTGGTCACGACCAGCACCGCCGCCCGCTTGGCGTGCTCCCGCTCGACGAGCAGCGGGTGGTCCAGCGCCGAGTTGGAGGCCAGCTCGGTGAGGACCGCCGTCATCTGCTCGGCGTAGGGCTTCGCCTCGTCCACCCGGGCGCGGGCCTTCGCGATCCGCGAGGTCGCGATGAGCTCCATCGCCCGGGTGATCTTCTTGATGGACTGCGTCGACCTGATCCGCCGCCGCAGCACACGGATCTGTGCCGCCATGGGTCCCTACCCGTCAGCTCGAAGCCGGCGCCGGCTTGTTGACCTTCACCGTCTCCTGGTCGACCTCGTCGGCCTCGAGGGCCTCCGCCTTGGCCTCCTTGACGACCGACGAGCCGTCGGACGCGGTGAAGTTCTTCTTGAAGTCGTCCACGATGCCCTGCAGACGCTCGACGTTCTCGTCCTTCAGCAGGCCGGTGTCCCGGATCTCGCCGAAGACGCCCTCGTGGTTGCGCCGCACGTGCGCGAGGAAGTCCGCCTCGAAGCGGCTCACGTCCGCCACCGGGACCGTGTCCAGCTGGCCGGTGGTCCCCAGCCAGATGGAGACGACCTCCTCCTCGACCGCGAAGGGCGCGTACTGCGCCTGCTTCAGCAGCTCGACGAGGCGCTCGCCGCGACCCAGCGCCGCGGCCGAGGCCGCGTCGAGGTCGGAGCCGAACGCCGCGAAGGCCTCCAGCTCGCGGTACTGCGACAGGTCCAGGCGCAGCGAGCCGGAGACCGACCGCATCGCCTTGATCTGCGCCGAGCCGCCGACCCGGGAGACCGAGATGCCGACGTTGATCGCGGGCCGGACACCCTGGTTGAACAGGTCCGACTCCAGGAAGACCTGGCCGTCGGTGATGGAGATGACGTTCGTCGGGATGTACGCCGACACGTCGTTCGCCTTGGTCTCGATGATCGGCAGGCCGGTCATCGAGCCCGCGCCGAGCTCGTTGGACAGCTTGGCGCAGCGCTCCAGCAGGCGGGAGTGCAAGTAGAAGACGTCGCCGGGGTAGGCCTCGCGGCCCGGCGGGCGGCGCAGCAGCAGAGAGATCGCGCGGTAGGCCTCGGCCTGCTTCGACAGGTCGTCGAAGATGATCAGCACGTGCTTGCCGCCGTACATCCAGTGCTGGCCCAGCGCCGACCCGGTGTAGGGGGCGAGCCACTTGTAGCCCGCGGGGTCCGACGCGGGGGCCGCGACGATCGTCGTGTACTCCAGCGCGCCGGAGTCCTCGAGGGACTTCCGGACACCGGCGATCGTGGAGCCCTTCTGGCCGATCGCGACGTAGATGCAGCGGACCTGCTTCTTCGGGTCGCCCGACTCCCAGTTCTGCTTCTGGTTGATGATCGTGTCGACGCAGACGGCCGTCTTGCCCGTCTTGCGGTCGCCGATGATCAGCTGGCGCTGGCCCCGGCCGATCGGCGTCATGGCGTCGATGGCCTTGATGCCCGTCTGCAGCGGCTCGCGGACCTCCTGGCGGTCCATCACGCCGGCGGCCTGGAGCTCCAGGATGCGGCGGGTCTCCGCCTCGATGTCGCCCAGCCCATCGATCGGGTTGCCCAGCGGGTCGATGACCCGGCCGAGGAACGCGTCGCCGACGGGGACCGAGAGGATCTCGCCGGTCCGCTTGACGGACTGGCCCTCCTCGATGTGGGCGTAGTCGCCGAGGATGACCGCGCCGATCTCGCGCGCGTCCAGGTTCAGCGCGACACCCCGCACGCCACCGTCGAACTCGAGGAGCTCGTTGGTCATCGCCGAGGGCAGGCCCTCGACGTGGGCGATGCCGTCACCGGTGTCGGAGACGGTGCCCACCTCTTCACGGGAGGTCCCGGTCTCCAGCGACGAGACGTAGCTGGAGATCGCACTCCGGATCTCCTCCGGGGAGATCGTCAGCTCTGTCATGGGGTCGTCTGTTCCTTCTCTTCGAAACGTGAGGCGGTCAGCTGGGGATCGCCCGACGGGCGGCGGCGAGCTTGCCGCTCACGCTGCCGTCGATGACCTCGTCGCCGACCCGGATGACCATGCCGCCGAGCAGGCTCTCGTCGAGCTCCACCTGCAGCGCGATGTCCCGGCCGTAGATCCGGGCCAGGGACCCGGTGAGCTGCTGCTCCTGTGCCGCGCTGAGC
>NZ_JACBXB010001027.1 GCF_013870575.1 Pseudonocardia pini | reverse complement strand
CGATCGACGGCGAGCTGAGCTACCTCACGGAGGCGGCGAGCGCGCGGGCGCTGGCCACGGCGACCACCGATCCCGGCGTCCGGATCCCGGCGATCCACACCGAGCTGAGCACCGACGGCGTCCTCGTGATGGAACGCGGCCTCGGCCGCCCCGTGTCCGACGACGCCGCCGTGGACGCGACCGGCGTCCCGCGCGCCGAGCTCGCGGACCGGCTGCTCGGCACGTTCCTCTCCCAGGTCATGACCGCCGGGGTGTTCCACGCCGACCCGCACCCGGGCAACATCCTGATCGACGAGCGGGGTGCCCTCTGGCTGATCGACTTCGGCGCGGTGGGGATCATCGACCCGGTCACCATGGAGGCGCTGCACCTCATGGCCGCAGGCCTCGCCACGCGCCAGCCGGGGCTGATCAGCCGCGCCATGCGTCCGCTCGCGGGGGCCGCGGGCGACTCGATCCGGCCGCAGGCCCTGGAGGCCGAGATCAGCCGGGTGCTGAGCGCCCAGCTGCACGCCGGTGGCTTCGACCCGCGCAGCCTGCAGGACGTCATCGCGATCATGCAGCACCACGGCATCCCGGTCCCGCCCACGCTGACCCTGCTCGGCCGGGCGCTGGTCACCCTGGAGGGGACACTGCGCTCCCTCGATCCCGCCGTGGACCTGGCCAAGGCGGCGACCGGGCAGCTGGGGTCCGCGGTCGACCTCTCGCCCGAGGGCACCCAGGACCTGGTGCGCCAGGAGGTGGTGCGCAACCTGCCGTCGCTGCGGGCGCTGCCCGGGCTGGCGGAGGACCTCGCGCTGCAGCTCCGCTCGGGGACCATGCGCGTCCAGGTCGACGCGTTCTCCGGCCCGGGCAGCCGCACGGTCGGGAGGTGGATCGACCGGTCGGTGTTCGCGCTCGTCGGGTCGGTGGGGCTGCTGGCCTCGGCGTTGATGCTCGTGGGCGCCGCGCTCGCCCCGGAGGGCAGCGCGTCGGTGACGCTCACCGCGGTCGGCTACATCGGCCTCGTCGTGTCCTCGGTGATGCTGCTGCGCACCGTGGCACAGATCCTCCGCCGCGAGGTCGACACCGACTAGGAGTCGGCCGAGCGCAGCTGCGCGAGGTCGAGGACCCGGGCCGCCGCGGTGCCGGGTCGGGCGCCCAGGCTGATCCGGATCCCGCGGTCGGCCGCGTGCCGCACGAGGTCGACGAGCATGCCCACCCCCGCGCTGGCCAGGTAGCCCACGCCGTCGAGGTCGAGCCGGATCAGCGCGCCCGGCTCGACGGTGCCGACCAGGTCGATCAGCTGCGTGCGCAGCGCGCCCGCGGAGGCGAGGTCCAGCTCGCCCCGGACCTCGACCCGCAGTCCGTCCGCCTCGCGCACCACGTGCAGGTCCGGGACGAGCGGGCCGGGCCCGGGCCGCGGGGTCGGCACCGCCGTCTCCACGATCGGCACCACCAGGAACTCGATCTCGGTGCCCGCCGCGCCTGGCCGGATCTCGACCTCCTGGCCGAGCGCGCGGATCAGGTCGAGCCCGCGGCCACGGTGTCCCTTGTCCGCGGGCACCGGCCGCCAGGTCCCCCGG
>NZ_JACBXB010001026.1 GCF_013870575.1 Pseudonocardia pini | reverse complement strand
GGGGGGGGTTTCGGTCCCGCCGCCGCCGCCGCCGCCGCCACCGCCGCCGCCGCCGCCGCCCCGAGCACACCGGGCGCTGGATCGCCGGGCTCTCCGCGGTGATCGTGCTGGTCGTGGCGGTCCTCGGCGGCGGGGTCTGGCTCGTCGTCCGCGCGCTGGGCCCGTCGGTGCCGGAGGGGTACCGGGCCGTCGAGACCCCGTACCTGCGCTACGCCGTCCCCGCCGACTGGACACCGGTCGACGGCCAGGCCGCCCGCACCCTCGGCGTCACGTTCACCGGCGGCGCCGACGCCCCCTCCTACAGCTGCCGCGGCGACGGCTACAAGCGCGGCACCGCGACCAGCACGCTGGTGCGCACCGACTCGGCGGTCGCCGAGGTCGCGGAGCAGTTCGCCGACCAGCTCGGACGCTCCTTCTACACCGACACCGCCGGACACGTCCCGCAGGTCGCACTCGCGCCGCCGCGGACCGTCACGGTCGGCGGGGCCACCGGCGCGGTCGTCGAGGCCACCGTGACCACCGCGTTCGACGACGGCTGCCTCGCCACCCGCGGCACGGTCGGGGTGCTCGCGGTGCCGGTCGAGGGCGGCGGCACGGCCCTGCTGGTCGCGAACGTGGACACCGTGGGCGGTCCCGCGGACTCCCCGATCCCGGATCCGGGCGTCGTCACAGAGATCCTCGAGAGCGCCGGTTAACCCCGGGCGTGGTCGAGACGATAACCCGTCGGAACAGGTGAGGAGGCGGGGTTGGAGGGCAGCACGTTCGGCCCGTACACGATCGAGGAGCTGCTCGGTCGCGGCGGGATGGGGGAGGTCTACCGCGCCTTCGACACCGAGACCGACCGCGAGGTCGCGCTCAAGGTGCTGCCCCCGCACCTGGCCGACGACCCCGAGTACACCGAGCGCTTCCGCCGCGAGTGCCGGGCCGCGGCACGGCTGCGGGACCCGCACGTGGTCCCCATCCACCGCTTCGGCGAGATCGAGGGTCGGCTCTACCTGGACATGCGGCTGGTCGAGGGCAGTGACCTCGGCAGCTGGATCGCCGACCACGGCCCGCTGCCGCCCGCCGCCGCCGTCTCCGTGGTCGGCCAGATCGCCTCCGCGCTCGACGCCGCGCACGCCGAGGGCATGGTCCACCGGGATGTCAAGCCGTCGAACATCCTGCTCGCGGGCGTGAAGGAGCCGGTGGACCCCGGCTCGGTGTTCGCGTACCTGTTCGACTTCGGCATCGCCAGCTCCACCGGGATGTCCGACGGCGGCGAGCAGCTCACCCGCAGCGGCACCGTCCCCGGGTCGGTCGCCTACCTCGCCCCGGAACGCTTCCACGGCGTGCCCGCGGACCCGCGGGTGGACGTCTACGCCCTCGCCTGCGTGCTGCACCAGGCCCTGAGCGGGAAGGCGCCGTACGCGGGCGACCTGCCCACGCTCATGCACGCGCACCTCCACATGCCGATCCCCGTGGTCGGCCGGGCGGAGGTGCCCGAGGCGCTCGACGACGTCGTCGCCCGCGGGATGGCCACCCCGGTGATCGGGCGGGTGACGGAGCCCTGGTCGACCCCGACACT
>NZ_JACBXB010001025.1 GCF_013870575.1 Pseudonocardia pini | reverse complement strand
GCTCTGGAGTCGGACGGGGCCGGAGGCGTCGGCGGACACCCGCCGCAGGGCGCCGCGACGCCGCAGCGACCCTCCGGAAGATCGTCGTGACCAGCCGGAACGCCGGTCCGGCCGATCACCCTTCCGGGGTGGCCGCGTGGAAGCGGCGCAGGCAGGCCGGCATGGTGAGTCGCGTCGCCGGGGCACGGAACCGTGGCGCGACGTGAGGAGGAGGGCGGCATGCACGACACCGAGTCCGTGGCCGCTCCGGACCGGATCCAGGCGGCGGACCTGCGGCTGGCGCGTGCGCTCGTGCCCGCCCGGTCGTTCGACCGCGCGTGCGACCTCGTCCTGGACTACCTGCGTCAGGAGATCCCGATGGGGGTCTGGTCGGTCACCAGGATCACCGGTGACAGGCAGCTGATGCTGTCCGTCACCGACGACGGCTCGTACGGGATGGAGGCCGGCCACGCCGTCCCGCTGGTCGACACCATGTGCCGGTACATGGTCTCCGGCGAGGCACCGCGGATCGCGCCGGACGTGTCCCTCGTCCCGCAGTACCAGACCGCGGCGGACCGCTCCGGCGCCCAGATCAAGACCTATGTGGGCACCCCGATCGTGCAGCCGGACGGCAGCCTGTTCGGCTCGGTGTGCGGCTTCGACCCCGAGCGCCGCCCGGAGTCGCTGCAGTCATACGGCCCGCTGCTCGACGTGCTCTCCAGCCTGCTGTCCTCGGTGCTGGAGGCGGACCTGCGGGCGACCGACGTGGCCCGCGACCTGGAGACCGCCCGCCGGGACTCCGAGACCGACGCGCTGACCGGCCTGCTCAACCGGCGCGGCTGGGACCGGTACGTGGTCCGTGAGGAGGAGCGCTTCCGCCGCTTCGGGGACGACGCCACCGTGATCGTGATGGACCTGGACAACCTCAAGACCGTGAACGACGTCCGGGGCCACGACGCGGGGGACGATTACATCCGTTCCGCCGCACGGGTTCTCGAGTCGACGGTGCGGTCGGGGGACGTGCTGGCCCGGCTCGGCGGGGACGAGTTCGGCATCATCGCGGTCGGCGCCACGGCCGAGCAGGCCGAGGGCTGGGTGGAGCGTGCCGAGCGCGAGCTGGAGCGGGCGGGCGTCTCCGGCTCGTTCGGCCACGCGCCCTACTCGATCGTCGCCGGCTTCCCCGGGGCGTGGAAGGCGGCGGACGAGGCGATGTACGTGCGCAAGCGGATGCGGCGCGCGGCCCGCTGAAGCGGTCTTTGCAACAGCCCACAACGGGTGCGCCGACGGGCCGTGACAACCCCGCCCCGGCTGACCAGGCTTGCGCCATGACGGACCTGCTCCTCTCCGACTTCGTGCGCCGGGCCCGGCTCCACCACCCGCACCGGGAGATCGCCTGCTACGCGCACGGCGAGGAGGTCCTCCGCTACGACTACGCGGCCTACGCCGACCGGGTCGCGCGGCTGGCTGGCGCGTTGCGCGGGCTGGGCGTGCGGCCGGGGGACCGGGTGGCCAGCCTGGCCTGGAACCACCACCGCCACCTGGAGCTCTACGCCGCGGTCCCGCTGGTCGGGGCGGTGCTGCACACCCTG
>NZ_JACBXB010001024.1 GCF_013870575.1 Pseudonocardia pini | reverse complement strand
CGGGTAGCGGAGCGCCACGGCCCCGGGGTCGGCGGCGATCATCCGCCGCAGCCGCGCGGGCAGGTCGCGCGCCTCGGCCATCTCAGATGGAGAAGCGCTCGAGCTCGTGCGCCACCATGCCGTCGAGGGTCGCGGCGGGCGGGGCGGGCAGCGTGACCGCGGCCTCGCGGGTGGGCAGCAGCACCACCGCGGTACCGGGGGTGGTGGTCTCGCCGCGCTGGTTCTCGCACCAGATCTTCAGGTGCACCTCGGCGCCGGCCTCGGTCCGCTGCTTGTCCACGACCTCACCGCGCACCCAGGTGGCGTCGCCGATGTAGTTGAACTTGCGGTGCTCGCAGCGCAGCTTCCACAGCCAGCCGTCGTCGCCGATCCAGTCGGTGACCAGGTGGGTCAGCCAGGTCTCGCGCATGCCGCCGTAGTCGTAGGAGTTGGGCAGGCCCAGCTCCTGCGCCCGCGCGGGCTCCCAGTGCAGCCGCTGCACGGTGTCCGGGATGTTCATCGCGTTCGGCGGGTACAGGCCGGGCGCCTTGCGCCGCACGTTGGCGGCGATCTTGAACGCGCCGGGCGGGGTGAGCTGCATGCCCCAGCCCAGGTGCCAGACGACGACGTCGGTGACGGTGAGCGGCCCCTTCACCTTGGGCTGCATCACCTCGCCGATCTCGACGTCCTCCCAGTAGCGGGGCTCGGCGCCGCGCCGGGTCTCCGCGGCGTACGCGGCGTCGATCTCGGCGAGCTGTTCCGGGGTGTAGGGGACCTGCTCCAGCTTCTCCTTGGCCCGCTTCTTCGACGTGTGCCGCTCGGCGTTGATCCACGTCCCGCGGCGCACGGCGTGCATCTCGCCCTCGCCGTCGGTGTAGAGGTAGTCGTGCGTGATGTGCGCGGTCCGCCCACCGAAGCTCGACGTCTTGGGCTGCACGCCCACCTGCGCCTGCAGCACCCGGCACCGGTCGCCGAGGGCCAGCGGCCGCCACCACTCGAACTCCATGACCGCCTGGTAGGAGCCCAGCCCGGCGAACGGGTCACCCTTGAGCAGGGCCTTGGTCTCCGGGTCCGGCTTGGGCGCGGCGTCCTCGCCCATCGTGTAGAGGAAGGTCGGCGGGGCGATCAGCGCGCCCCAGCGCGTGCCCGCGGCGTACTCCGGGTCGCAGTAGAGCGGGTTGTCGTCCCCGTACCCGAAGGCGAAGTGCCGGCTGCCGTCCTGGGTCACCTCGAGGTTGTGCGGCTTGTTGTACTGCGGGTTCGGCACCCCGAGCCGCAGCCGCGACCGCGCGATCGCCTCGTCGGTCAGGAGCCCGAAGGTCTCCTTCTTCTCCTCGGTGCTGGTCATGTCAGGTCGTCCTCCACGTCGAGGTGAGTCACGCTGGGGTGGGTTCGGCGGCGAGCCGGGCGCGGACGAGGTCCAGCAGCTCGACGCGGCTGACCTTGGTCGACGGGGTGCGTGGCAGCTCGTCGACCACGAGCACGTGCTTGGGCACCTCGTAGGGGGTGAGCTCGCTGCGGCACAGGGCGATCAGCTCCTCGATGTCCGGGGCGGCGTGCCCCGGCTCGACCTCCACCGCCTCTGGTACC
>NZ_JACBXB010001023.1 GCF_013870575.1 Pseudonocardia pini | reverse complement strand
CGGGCGCAGCCGCACCCTGGGGGTCCTGATGACCGTCCGGGAGCCCTTCGAGGCGGATCTCGTGGAGGCGATCTACCCGGAGGCGGAGCAGCTCGGCTACGAGGTGCTGCTGTCGGCACGCACGCCCGGCCGGGACGAGGCGACCGCGGTCGAGAGCCTGCTCGCGCACCGGTGCGAGGCGATCGTGCTCCTCGGCCCGGACGTCGACGACGGCTTCCTCGCCGAGCTCGGCGCCCGCACCGTCGCGGTGGTGGTCGGCCGCGGCGCCACGGACAGCGGCCTGGACAGCGTGCACTCGGCGGACGCCCTCGGGGTGCGCCAGGCCGTCGAGTACCTGATCGGCCTGGGGCACCGCGACATCGTGCACGTCGACGGCGGCACGGGGCCGAACGCCGCGGCCCGCCGGTCCGGGTACGTGGCCGCGATGGCCGCCCACGACCTGATGCCACACGCGCGCGTCATCTCCGGCGCCTATCACGAGGACGCGGGCATCGCCGCGGCCCACACGCTGCTGTCCGAGGACCGCCTGCCCACCGCCGCCGTCATCGGCAACGACCGGGCGGCCATCGGCCTGCTGGACACCCTGCGGCGCAACGGGATCGAGGTGCCCGGGCAGATCTCGGTGATCGGCTACAACGACGACCGGTTGGCCAGGCTGTCCCATGTGGACCTCACGACCGTGCGGCAGGACGCCGGGGAGCTCGCCCGGAGCGCGGTGCGGGCGGCGGCGGCGCGGCTCGAGGACCCCACCCTCGCCCCGGACGAGACGGTGCTCGTTCCCGAGCTCGTCGTCCGCGGCACGACCGGCCCACCCCCTTTGGGGCGCAAGGGATCCGGGTGACGGATCGGCGTCGGCGCCCCCTGTCCGGGTGGGTCCGGCCCCGCCCGTCCGGCCCAGTCCGTCACCGCCTGTGACAGAAGGCTTTTCGTCCGTGTGGGTGCGGGGAGGACCCGATCGTGGCGGAGTGGCGGTAGGCGACGATTCCTGCGTGGACGGTATGGGGGGATCCGCCGCACGCGCGGCGACCATGAGCGACGTGGCGCGCCGGGCAGGGGTGTCCCGGGCCACGGCGTCCTATGTGCTCAACCGGACGCCGGGTACGCGGATCCCCGAGCAGACCCGGGCCCGGGTGCTCGAGGCGGCCGAGGAGCTGCGGTACGTGCCGCACGTGAGCGCACGCTCGCTCCGACGCGGGCGCAGCGACCTGGTGGTGGGCCACGTCGACGGCGGATCCGTGCTGCGCCAGGGGCTCGCGTTCGTGGCGCTGATCCACGTGGCGCGGGAGATGCGGCAGGCGGGGTACACGTTCGTCTTCCACGGTGACCCGACCGTCACCGGGATCGCCGCCGCGCGGTCCTGGCTCGCGTTGCGGCCTGCGGCGGTGCTGGCCACCCTGGACCGCTACACCGAGGAGAGCGTGGCGATGCTCGCGCAGGCGGGCACCGTCCCGATCGCGTTGTCGCACACGCCGTCTGACCTCACCCCGACCATCGTGCTCGACGACGGGCAGCTGGGCCGGGTCGCCGCCGAGCACCTCGTCGGGCGCGGGTGCAGGCGGATCGTGGTGCTCGGCGGCT
>NZ_JACBXB010001022.1 GCF_013870575.1 Pseudonocardia pini | reverse complement strand
GGCCCGAGGCCGTCGGTCCTCGGGACGTGCCGCCTCGAAGAGCGGGAGGACCTCCTCGGCGCACCGCGCGGCGTACCGCGCCACCTCGCGCAGGTCGTCCGAGGTCAGCGTGACGCGACCGAACCCGACCCGTTCCACCGACACCCCCTGGTCACCCGGTGCCGGGGGACGGCGGGTCAGCCTGCCAGACGCTGCATCCTCGCGAGCACCTCACCGCTCGGGAACTCGCTCTCCTTCGACTTGTCGATCAGCACCTGGATGTACTCGGGGACGAGGTCGGGGGTGAGCGACTCCTCGATCATGTCGAGGTGCTGCAGGCTCGGGTAGGGGTCCTCACGGACCTTGTCCAGCAGGTACCGGAGGAACATCTCGCGGGTGTCGGGCTGCTTGCGGCCTGTCTCGTCGGCGGTCATCGCCCCTCCTGGGTGGTCGCTCGTGTCACCGACGTACCCGGGCGGGGAGATCGCTACGCCTAACCTGGACCCGTGACGCACACCCTCACCGCCAAGGGCGCCGCGACCCGGCAGCGGATCGTGGAGGGGGCGGCCGCGGAGATCCTTGAGCGGGGCGTCCTGCGGACCACGCTCGAGGACGTCATGGCCCGCACCCGGACCAGCAAGTCCCAGCTCTTCCACTACTTCCCGGAGGGCAAGGAGGCGCTGCTGCTCGCCGTGGCCCGGTACGAGGCCGACCGGGTGATCGCCGACCAGCAGCCCCACCTCGGTGACCTCTCCACCTGGGCGGCGTGGCAGGCGTGGCGGGACACGCTCGTCGCGCGGTACCGGGCGCAGGGCCAGAACTGCCCGCTGACCACCGTGAACTCCGAGCTCGGCCGGACCTCGCCGGGAGCGCAGGCGGTGAGCGCGGAGCTGATGCGCCGATGGCAGGGTGAGATCGCCGCGGGGATCGGCCGGATGCAGGGAGCCGGGGAGATCGATCCCGGGCTGGACGCGGCGCAGGCGGCGTCTGCGCTGCTCGCCGGCATCCAGGGCGGGGTGCTCCTGCTGCTCACCACCGGCAGCTCCACGCATCTGGAGGCCGCCCTGGACGTCGGGATCGCGCACCTCAGGCGGCGCTGACGGCCACCCCGGTCCGCCCGCCGTCGACGTCGAGCACGATGCCGTGCACGAACTCCGCCTCGTCCGAGGCGAGGTAGACGGCGGCGGCCGCGATGGCGTCCGGGTGGCCCGCCCGGCCCGCCGGGGTGCCGTGCATCAGCGCCTCGCCCGCGTACTCGGCGTCCGCGGACAGGTCCGGCGTCCGGATGACGCCGGGGGAGATCGCGTTGACCCGGATCCCCTGCGGTCCGAACTCGGCGGACCATGCGCGGGTGAGGGTCTCGAGGGCCCCCTTGGTGGCGCTGTACAGCGAGCTGGTCCCTACGGCGAGCCGCGCGATCCACGACCCGAGGTTGATGATCGTGCCGCCGCCCGCCGCGAGCATCGCGGGCGCCACGGCCTGCGTCAGGAAGAAGGGGGCCCGTAGGTTGACCCCGACGACCCGGTCGAAGCCCTCCTCGTCGAGGGTCAGGGTGGTGCTGACGGGATAGATTCCCGCGTTGTTGACGAGAATGTCGATCCGGCCGAG
>NZ_JACBXB010001021.1 GCF_013870575.1 Pseudonocardia pini | reverse complement strand
GGGCTCAAGGGCTACGAGGGCCTGGTGATGGCGAAGACCGGGATCTTCCACGCCAAGCGGTACACTCTTTCCCAGCCCCACGCTCGACTCCAACGCCGACGACACCACGCACGGCAGCCCGACCGCCTCGGCCACCCGCAGCGCCCTCCGCACCCCGCCCAACGGCAGGCACTTCAGGATCGCGATGTCCGCGGCCTCCCGCACCGACACCGTGAGCGGGTCGGCGGCGCGGCGGATCGCCTCGTCGGCGGCGATCGGCACGTCCACCCGCCGCCGCACCGCGGCGAGCTCCTCGATCGTCGCGCACGGCTGCTCCACGTACTGCAGCCCACCGGCGGCCCGGTCGAGCGCGCGGATCTCGCGCACCGCCTCGTCGACCGACCAGCGGGTGTTCGCGTCCACCCGCACGTGCCCGGCGGCGCCCAACGCGTCCCGGACGGCCGCGACCCGCTCGAGGTCCTCCCCCGCCGAGTCCGGGTGGTCGGCGACCTTCACCTTCGCCGTCGCGCAGCCGCTCGCCCGGACCATGTCCGCCGCCCGCTCCGGGGCGACGGCCGGGACGATGTAGTTGACCGGGACCCGCGAGCGCACCGGCTCGGGCCAGCCCTCGAACGCCGCCTCGCGCGCCCCGGCGAACCAGGCCGCCGCCTCGGCGTCGGCGTACTCGGGGAAGGCGCAGAACTCGCCCCAGCCCGCCGGGCCGCGGAACAGCAACCCCTCGCGCACCGTGATCCCGCGGAACCGGGTGGTCATCGGGATCGAGTACACCGCCGCGGAGTCCACGACCTCGACGGTAGTCACGGGACGGGTCCGCGCTCGTCGCCACCCTGCGTGTGACCAGCGGTAGGGTCGGCCCGTGGAGACCAGGCGTCGGGTGTCGCGCGCCGAGCGTGAGCGGCAGATCCTCGACGCGGCGGTCGCGGTGTTCACCGAACGCGGCTACGCCAACGCGTCGATGGACGCGGTGGCCGAGCGCGTGGGCGTCACGAAACCCGTGCTGTACACGCACTTCGGCTCCAAGGAGGGGCTGCTGCTCGCCTGCGTCACGCAGGCGCGGACCTCGCTGCTAGAGGTCACCACCGCCGCGGTGGAGGGCGCCACGAACCCCGAGGAAATGCTCCGGCGCGGCACCCTCGCCTTCTTCCGCTTCCTCGACGAACGCCCCGGGTCCGCCCTGGTGTACGCGGACCTGGCCGTCACCGCCGAGGCCGTCGAGGGCATCCGCGCCCAGCAGACCGACTTCATCGCGTCGCTGCTCGGCGCGGCGGACCCCGCGGCCGACGCGGCGCGGCTGCAGGGCTGGGCGCAGGTGATCGTCGGGGCGTGCGAGCGGCTCGCCCACTGGCGCAAGCAGGATCCGAGCGTGACGGCGGAGCAGGCGACCGAGTACCTGATGGACCTCGCCTGGACCGGGTTGGCGCATCGGTAACCTGGGCCGGCCATGACGACGACCGCCCCCCGCCTCCTGCAGGTACGCCGCCGCACCGCCGTGACCCCGAAGATGATCCGCGTGACCCTCACCGGGGACGAGCTCACCGGCTTCCCCGGGGACGGCCCGGACCGTCGGATCAAGATGTTCTTCCCGGT
>NZ_JACBXB010001020.1 GCF_013870575.1 Pseudonocardia pini | reverse complement strand
GACACCGCCGGGGCGGGCGAGAGCGCGGAGGCCGACGAGCCCGTCCTCGTCGACCCCGACTCCGCGGCGGTGATCATCTACACGAGCGGGACCACGTCGGCGCCGAAGGGCGTCGTGCTGCGGCACAGCAACCTGGTCTCCTACGTGCTGGGGACGGTGGAGTACGCGGCCGCGGAGGCCGGGGACGCGGCGCTGATGAGCGTCCCGCCATACCACATCGCCGCGGTGTCCAACGCGCTCACGAACCTCTACGCGGGCCGTCGCGTCATCGTGCTCGAGGCCTTCTCTCCGCGGCAGTGGGTCGAGCTGGTGCGCGGGCAGGGCGTCACGAACGCCATGGTCGTGCCCACGATGCTCGCCCGGATCGTCGACGAGCCGGGTCTGGACCGGTCGGTGCCGACGCTGCGGTCGCTCGCCTACGGCGGTGCGGCGATGCCGCGCCGGGTCGTCGAGCGGGCCCTCGCGGAGTGGCCGCACGTGGACTTCGTGAACGCCTACGGCCTCACCGAGACCTCCTCGACGATCACCGTCCTGGGTCCCGACGAGCACCGCCAGGCGCTGACCAGCGCGGACGAGGTCGTACGGGCGCGGCTGTCGTCGGCCGGGCGCGCCGTGCCCGGCATCGAGATCGAGGTGCGGGCCGACGACGGCACACCGATCGGACCCGGCGCGTCCGGCCACATCTGGGTCCGGGGCGAGCAGGTGTCGGGGGAGTACGCGGGCAAGGGCTCCGTCGTCGACCCCGACGGCTGGTTCTACACCCGCGACCACGGCAGGCTCGACGCCGAGGGCTACCTCTTCATCGAGGGCCGGGTGGACGACACCATCATCCGCGGCGCCGAGAACATCGCCCCGGCCGAGATCGAGGACGTCCTGCTGCGCCATCCCGACGTCGCCGACGCGGTCGTCGTCGGGGTGCCGGACGACGAGTGGGGCCAGCGGATCGAGGCGGTCGTGGTGCCCCGGCAGGGCGTCGACCCGGAGGGGTTCGACACCGAGGCGCTGCGGGCTGAGGTCCGTCGGACCCTGCGCGGCTCGAAGACTCCGGACCGGATCGTGTGCTGGGCGGAGATCCCGCGTACGCCCACCGGCAAGCTCGTGCGCCGCGACGTGGTGACGGGGCTCGTCCCGACCGAGGCCTGAGCCGAGTGGGTCCGCGTTCCCGCACCCGTTTCGTCCGGTGAGAGTCGCGCCATGCCGACAACGAGCTAATTCAGTGTACTCTGTAGGAGATCAAGGCCCGTCCGGCGGAACGCCGCGGGCCCGACGGACGGGAGTGGCCGTGGGCATCAGTGCACGCCTCGCGCAGCTGCTGGCGGAGGCGCCCGACGAGGCCGAGGTCATCGAGACCGGGTCCGGCGCCGAGGCCGCGTGGTGGACGTGGGGGAACCTGCGGGCCGTGGCGCGAGCCGTCGAGGAGACCCTGGAGGCTGCGGGCCTCGCCGGCCCGGGGACCCGGGTCGGCGTCGTGCTGGAGAACCGACCGGAGCACGTCGGCCTGCTGGCCGCGATCCTGGCCGGTGAGCGCTGCGTGGTGACCCTCAGCCCGCTGCAGCCCGCGGCCCGGCTGTCCGCGGACATCGCCCGCA
>NZ_JACBXB010001019.1 GCF_013870575.1 Pseudonocardia pini | reverse complement strand
GCGAGATGGGCGGGGGAGGCCTGGAGCACAGGGTCGCCGAGGTCCTGGGTCTGGTGCACCAACGGCCCGCTCGGCTGCTCGACGCGGGTGGTGCCGCGGTACCGGCCCGCCCGCTCGCCGCTGCGGCCCGCGACCAGGATCTCGCGGGCGCGCAGGCGCGCGGTCTCGTGGAGGGTCGCGTGGAGCAGGGTGTGGTGGTTCGCGCGGGCCGTGATCACCGTGGGCTCGGGCAGGTACTGCACGCTCGCCCCCTCGGCGACCTCGATCCGCATCGTCAGCGTGCTGGGCCGGTCCGCGCCCGGCAGCGCCACGGCCGCCGCCACCCCGGTGAGGACGAGCTCGGCGCCGGGGCCGACCTGCACGGCCAGCTCGACGTCGTCGCCCGCCAGCGGGGTGCTCGCCGAGCCGACCAGGTGGACCGTCACCGCGCTCTGGAACGCCGCCGCGGTCCCGCGCCGCGGGACGAGCGAGAGCGGGGACTCCGAGCGCAGCTCGCGGACGACGCTGCGCTCCCCCACCCGCTCGACGGTCAGGACGGCCCTCGCCCTCATCTACGCGGGCACCCGCGCGGCGAGCAGGGACAGCACCCAGGCGCCGACGTCCGTGGCGGACGGGTCCTCCACCAGCGACTGGGTGATCACGGGCAGCTCCCCGCGGATCCGCGTCGCGTCCCCGGTCATCACGTCCATGTCCGCCCCGACGAGCGGCGCCAGGTCGGTCTTGTTGATCACGAGCAGGTCCGCGGTGGTGACCCCCGGCCCGCCCTTGCGGGGCACCTTGTCCCCGCCCGCGACGTCGACCACGAAGATCTGCGCGTCGACCAGGCCGCGGGAGAACACCGCCGTCAGGTTGTCCCCACCGGACTCGACGACTACCAGCTCCAGGTCGCCGAAGCGCTCCTCGAGCAGCTCGATGGCGTCGAGGTTGGCGGTGATGTCGTCTCGGATCGCGGTGTGCGGGCAGCAGCCGGTCTGGACGGCCTCGACCCGCTCGGCGGGCAGCACGGCGTTGCGGCGCAGGAAGTCCGCGTCCTCGGTGGTGTAGATGTCGTTCGTCACCACGGCCAGCCGGACGCGCTCGCCGAGGCTGCGGGCCAGGGCCGCGACCAGCGCCGTCTTGCCGCTGCCGACGGGCCCGCCGATGCCGATCCGGAGCGCGCGGCCCTGCGCGGGCGGCGGCTCGTGGTGGTCGTGGTCGGTCTCGGTGGGGTCGAAGGAGACCAGATGGCCGTGGCCGTGACCGTGCTCAGGAGACAAAGAGACGCACCCGCTCTCGATGGTGGTGGACGTGGGCCTGCGCCATGAGGTCGAGCACCGGGGCGCTCGGGGCAGGCAGGTCGGGTCCCCGGAACTCGACGACCGCCGCGTCGACGACGGCCGCGAGCTCCGGGCCGAGCCGCACCAGCGCGGCGTTGACGGCGAAGGGATCGAGGCCCAGCAACCGCACGGCGGCGGACGCGGGCCCGGAGACCGCGAGGTAGGCGACGCACCGCGCGGCCTCCTCGGGTGGCTCGCCCGCGCTCCCACACACCGCCCCGACCAGCAGTGGATGGTGCGGGCGGGGATGGACGGCGACGAGCTGCGCGAGCAC
>NZ_JACBXB010001018.1 GCF_013870575.1 Pseudonocardia pini | reverse complement strand
CGGACGAGGGCGGCGCGCCGCCGGTGACCACCACGGCGGGTTCTGAGAGCACGTCCGCGCCGAGCCCCGTGAGCACGGGCGGGGACGCTCCGGTCGGCCCGTCGCCCCAGGGTCCCGAAGCGGGTTCCGCGGGGGACGGCCCGGGATCGGTGACGGTCCAGCAGGTCAGCGGCTCGGAGGGGATCTCCCCCGACAGCGTGTCCAGCTCGGTCACGGCGGGCCCGGACGGGTCGGTCACCGCGACCCAGAGCTCCAGCTACCACGAGTCGATCGGCGGGTCCGACGGCTCGTCCGGCGACTCCGGAGGCTCCTCGTCGGGGGACGCCGGAGGGGGCTCGTCGGGAGGGTCCGGCAGCGACCCGTCGGACGACTCCTCGGACGCGATCGACATCGTCGTCCAGCAGTTCCAGCAGTCCGTCATCCGCGCCGACGAGGACGGCAACCTCGTCGTCGAGACGTTCACCCGGATCGTCGTGCAGCTCGAGGGCCAGACCTATGTCGCGACCGACCACGGGGTGGCGCTGATCGATCCCGAGTCCGGACAGGACGTCGTGATCCACGAGGTGGCCACGGTCGTCGTGACCGAGAACCCGGACGGCACGTACTCCGTCCACACGGACGCGTACACGACCGTCGAGCTCGTGCCGGACACCGACGGGGACTTCGACGCGACGCTGATCCAGGACGAGCACGTCGCGCTCGACGACGACCCGGACGTCGGCGGGGACGCGGACCTGTCCGCCACCCAGGACCAGTCCGCCGTCGCGGACGGCGTGAGCGGCGTCGGGATCCTGCAGGTCCAGACCGCGGAGGGCATGTCCGACCAGTCGCAGCTCGCCGACAGCGCCGACGCGGTGATCACCCAGGCGCAGGGCGGCGGGGCGGGGTCCACCCAGACCCAGACCGGTGTGTCGGACGAGGGCGGGATCATCACCCAGGCCCAGGGCGCCGGCACGGGCTCCACCCAGACCCAGGACGCCACCACTCCCGACGGCATCGTCACCCAGGGCCAGGGCGCAGGCGCGGGCTCCACCCAGACGCAGGCCTCCGACGCCGCAGGCGGCATCACGACCCAAGGCCAAGGGGCGGGGGCCGGATCCACCCAGACCCAGGTCTCCGACACCGCCGGTGGCATCACCACCCAAGGCCAAGGGGCGGGGGCCGGATCCACCCAGACCCAGGTCTCCGACACCGCCGGTGGCATCACCACCCAAGGCCAGAACGCCGGCGCCGGATCCACCCAGACCCAGGTCTCGAACACCCCGGGCGGCGTGACCACCCAGGGACAGGGGGCAGGCGCGGGCTCGACCCAGACGCAGGTCTCCGACACCCCGGGTGGCGTGACCACGCAGGGTCAGAAGGGCGGCGAGGACTCCACCCAGACCCAGGTCTCGAACACCCCGGGCGGGACGAGCACCCAGGCACAACAGGGCGGAGCCCACTCCTCGCAGGTCCAGGCCTCGAACTCGCCCGGGGGCACGACCGTCCAGGGCCAGGCCGGCGGACCGGGCTCCACCTCGACCCAACTCCCGGGCCCCGCAACCGCCCAGCCGAACCCCTCCCCCGCCGGTTCCGGCCCCGCGACGGGATCGGCAGG
>NZ_JACBXB010000101.1 GCF_013870575.1 Pseudonocardia pini | reverse complement strand
CCGGGCCGGTGAACACCGAGGCCAGGGCCTCCAGCAGGGTGCCCGACGCCGTCAGCTCGTCCATGGCGCTCATCCTGCGGAGAGGGCCGTGGCGAGGGTCGGGTGGATGTCCAGCTCGTCGGTGAGCCGGGTCAGCTCGAGCGGGCGCAGGACCAGCCTGCCCGTGGCCACGATCCGCACGGGGATCTCGGTGCGGAGCTGTCGGTGGGCGCGGACGAGCTCGGCCATGCCGACCGATGCGAGGAACACGACCTCGCTCAGGTCGATCACGAGCAGCGCCGGACGCAGCCGCGCGGCCCGTTCCACCGCCCGCGCGAGCCGCGGCGCGAGCGAGAGGTCGAGAGGGCCGCTCACGGCGAGCACGACGCCCTCCGGCACCTCGTCGAGCCGGACCGCGCCGGGCGGCTCGTCGTCGAACGGGCCCGACCCCGCCACCCGTTGCGGTTCGGTCATGGGCGACATCCTGCCATCGCCCCACCAGCGGGGACGACCGGCTCAGCCGAGCCGGTCGGCCAGGTCGGCGAGGTCCTCGACGTGCAGGTCGACCCGGCCCGACGACGTGGGCGGATCCCCGACCGGCCGGGCGACGCAGGCGGTGCGCAGGCCGACCGCTCCGGTGGCCCGCCCCCGGGGTCAGGAGCGGACCGCGGCGACACCGTTCGCGGTCGGGTAGGTCGGGAGGTCGATGGCCTCCGCGGGCGGGGCGAGCACTGTGGACGCAATCCCGCCCAGCCGCGCGGTCACCGGGGCGGCGATCCGCAGGACCGTGTTCAGCACGGCGACACCGGCCCGGCTGCGCGGGTTGGCGATGCGCGGGGTGCCCGGCGGGAGCTTCTGCGCCTTGTCCACATAGGGCCGCATGACGGTCTCGTAGCGGGCGAACGCCGTCCGGTACGGGTGCGCGGCGAGCTCGCCCGCCAGGACGTAGGCGCCGGTGAGCGCGAGGCTCGTGCTCATGCCGCTGATCGGCGAGGAGCAGTACGCGGCGTCCCCGACCAGGGCGACCCGCCCGCTGCTCCAGGAGGGCAGGCGGGCCTGGCCGACGGCGTCGAAGTAGAGGGGTGCGTCGTCGAGCGCGGCGAGGATGCGCGGGGTCTCCCAGCCCACGTCCGCGAAGGTGCGGCGCAGGATCGTGACCACCGCGTCCCGGTCGAGCTCGTCGAGTCCGCGGACGTCGGACAGGAAGCCCAGCGTGGCCCGGACGGTGCCGAGGTTGTCCGGGCGCAGGCCGACCGCGCGGCCCCGGCCCGCGGTGTGCCAGCGCCAGCGGTCGGTGTCCGCCGCGGTGCGCGGGAGGGTCAGGTAGCCGATGTAGAGGCCCAGCTCCCGCACGGCGTCGACGCCCGGGAAGACCAGGTCCCGCGTGCGGGACCGCAGCCCCTCGGCCACGACGACCAGGTCGAACGTGCGCGGCGGCGCCTCGGCGAAGGTGACCGTGACGCCGTCGGCCTGCTCGTCGAGGGCCACGATCCGGTCCCCGAAGACGTACTCGGTGTCCGCCAGGGTGCGGTCGACGATGACCCGCGACAGTCTGCCGCGCAGGATCTCGAGCTCGGCGGTGGCGCCGCCGGAGTCGGACTCGCCCGCCGCGAAGGTCGCCACTGCAGTGCCGTCGGCCGCGACGAACTCGGTGCCCGTCTCGCCGGTGGACTCGGCACGGATCGCGTCCTCGATGCCCATCCGGCGGGCGACCTCGCGACCGGCGCCGCGGACGTCGATGTTCTGGCCGTCGTCGCGCAGCCCGGCGAAGCGCTCGACGACGGTGGTCTCCCACCCGTGGGTGGTCAGCCAGTAGGCCAGGGCGGGTCCGGCGATGCTCGCTCCGGAGATCAGGACGGTGGGTCGGCGCACGGCGGTCCTTCGGTGGGGGTGCCCCGCACGCTAGGCGCGTCCGCGCCGCCCGGCCCGTCGAGCACCCGCGCGGACGCGACGATCCGGCTCGACGGCCGAGGGCGTCACCGACCATCGGGGTGCGCGAAAAAAGTGGGGCGGGAGCCGCCGCCGCGTGCTCCCGCCCCACCCGATCCCCCGATCGGACTCGTGAGGGGTGTCGCTACCCCAGTAGTGGATCCCGCTCCGCCTCGATCACGCTGACCGCCGAGGCGGTCGGGACGACGGAGCGGATCCGCAGACCCGCGGCGGCCAGCAGCAGCCGGAACTCCTCCGCGGTGCGTTCGTGGCCGTGGGTCAGCGCGGCCATGAGCAGGTCCAGTGCGCGGCCCGGGTGCGGCGCGTCGCCCGCGGGCAGCACGTTCTCCACGACCAGCAGCCGCGCGCCGGGGGTGAGCCCGTCCGCGACGCTGCGCAGGATCCGTACGCAGTCGGCGTCCGACCAGGCGTGCAGCACCGAGGCCAGCACGTAGGCGTCGGCGCCGTGCGGCACGCCGTCGAAGAAGTCGCCCGCGACGGTGCTGCAGCGGTGCGTGTACCCGGCTCGGACGATCGTGCGCTGCGCCCGCGCCGCGACGTCCGGCAGGTCGAGGACGGTCCCGGTCAGGTGGTCGTTCGCCGCCAGCAGGGCGAGGGTCAGCCCGCCGAGCCCGCCGCCGACGTCGACGACGTTCCAGGCCCAGTCCATGTCGTACGCCGCGGCGACGGCCTCGTGCTCGCCGCCGTGCAGCGCGACCATCATCCGGTCGAAGCGTGCGGCCAGCTCCGGCTCGGTCCGCACGTGCTCGAACCAGCTCCGGCCGAGGGCGACCTCCGGCCCGGTCTCACCGCGGCGGACCCGCTCGGGCAGCGCCCGCAGGCAGTCCAGGACGTCCGCGCCCTGCAGCATCAGGACGAGGTCGCGGGTGGCCGACGGGTGCCCCTCGCGGAGCGTCTCGCCGGTCTCGGTGAGCGCGAAGACCTCGTCGAGACCCGTGCCGCCCGCCGAGCGCACCAACCCGGCCGCCGCCGTGCCGCGCACCAGCTGCTGCAGCGGCTCGGCCGCCACCCCGAGGATCCGGCCCAGCTCCGCGATGCTGCGGGGCCGCCCGGCCAGCTCCTCGACCACACCGAGCTCGACGAGCGTGGCCACGGTCCGGGCGAGGAACGCGGAGTGGATCATCGCCAGCACGGGGTTCGGCGCGGGCGGGTCCGCGGGGACCCGCTCGGTGAGACAGCTCCGCAGGGGGCCGAGCCGGTCCGGGTCTCCGACCGCGTCGCCCGTGGGGGCGGGGTGGTCGGCCACGGGGGCCGGCTCGGTGATCCAGGAGCGCCCGCCGCGACCTGCGGGCTCGTGGTCGACGGTCACTCCAGCTCACCTCGGACCGGCGTCGCGATCCGGGGTGCCGGTCCGCCCCGCGCGACGCCGCGCGGGACGGACCAGAGCTCGACCTCGTCCTCCGTGGGGAGCGGAGCGAGAGTCGGCATTTCATTCCTCGTGATTTCTCTTCGCAGTCGAATGGCGACCACCCCACAGGTTTCGGGGCCCTGTGGCGCGTCGAGTGGGAGCCCTGTCGCCCTCGACTGGGGAGAACAGAACCAGCCGCCCCGTTTCCTTTGATGGCTATTCGTTACACAGCGGTTAATCGGCTGGAATCACCCATCCGGGACGGTGCGAGCCTCACCATTACGCAGCGAGATCGTGAGGTTCACGAAACGAATCACTGCGCTCCCCCAGGTGCGCGAGGATAGGCGACACGGACCGGCACACGAAAGGAATCACAGTGCGCATTCCGTCGGCCCTGCCGATCACCGTTCCGGAAGCCGTTTCGCTCGGGGTGCCTTGTCCACCGACAGAGGTACCCCGTATGGTCCATCGCAGACAGCGATCGGTGACTCACCAATGGTGATCATCGCCCACCGCGGGCCCGACGACGAGCCGCTCCCCTCGCCGCCCCGCGGCCGGTCCCTCACGGAGGTCCTTCCGTGCACGCCCCCCACCACCCGCACGGCCCCGGCAGCGCGCTGCCGCGCGGTCGCGGTGCGCGGACGGCGGCGGTCACGGCGACGGCGCTGGTCACCGCGGTGGCGGGGCACGTGCTGGGCGGGGCCGGGTTGCCCGAGCTCGGAGCGATCGTCCTGAGCCTGCTGGCGCTGGTCACCCCCGCGTGGTGGCTGGCCCGTGCCGAGCGCGGTTGGGAGCGGCTCGCCGCCGCCCAGCTCACCCTCCAGCTCGTCGCCCACCTGGTGTTCGCGACCGTGGGCCCCGCGGCGGGCGAGCACGGCCACGGGGTCGAGAGCGGTGGCGGACCGGGTCTGGTCCTGGTCGCCCACCTGGTCTCCGCCGCGGTCGCGGCCGCCTGGCTGCGCAGCGGGGAGAAACGGGCCCGTGCGCTTTCCGAACGCGCTCTGCGCGCCTTTCTCACCCTCCTGTCGGTGTGGGTGCCGGGCGCCCGCCCGCACACGCCTGCCCGCGCGGTTCCGGGCCCGTCGCGGCCGGACCGATCCCTGAGTGGAGTCGTGCTGCGGCACGCGATCGTGCACCGGGGTCCTCCGCAGTCGGCCTGATTCGGCCGCCTTCCTCCCCACCCGCACCGGGACCCCGGCGCCGCTTCCGCGCGCCCGTTCCCGGCCCGCCGTCGTCGACGGCCCACCCTCCCCAGGAGACCCCTGTGTCCATCGTGTCCGAGCCCGAGGAGACCGTTCCTCCGCCCGTCCGCCCCGCCACACCCCCGCCGCCGAGCCCGCCCGCCCAGCGGGGCGCGTGGAAGGGGCTCGCGCTGCGGCTGCACTTCTACGCCGGCCTCTTCGCCGCACCGTTCATCCTCATCGCGACCCTGACCGGCGTGCTCTACGCCATCGCCCCCCAGCTCGAGACCCTCGTCTACCGAGACCAGCTGACCACGACCTCGACCGGGCCCGCCCTGCCCCTCGCCGCCCAGGTCCAGGCCGCGCTGGCGGTCAACCCCGGCGACACCCTCGACGCGGTGCGGCCGGCACCCGAGCCCGGCGCCACCACCCGCGTGCTCTTCAACCGCGAGGGCCTCGGCGACTCGCAGCGCTGGACGGTGTTCGTCGACCCGGCCACCGCCGAGGTGAAGGGCGAGCTGGCCACCTACGGCTCCAGCGGCGCCCTGCCGTTGCGCAGCACGTTCAGCCAGCTGCACCGCAACCTGCTGCTCGGCGAGCCCGGCCGGATCTACAGCGAGCTGGCGGCCTCGTGGCTCTGGTTCGTCGCCCTCGGCGGGCTGGTGCTGTGGGTCGCCCGCTGGCGGGCGAACCACAAGCGGCGCCTCGCCGATCTCGTCGTCCCCAGGACCGGTGTCAAGGGGCGCCGCAAGCAGCTCGGCAGGCACGGCACGCTCGGCGTCTGGCTGCTGCTCGGCACGCTGTTCCTCTCCGCGACCGGGATGACGTGGTCGACCTACGCGGGCGCGAACATCTCCACGCTGCGCACCGAGCTGGGCTGGACCACCCCACAGCTGTCCACCGGCGGCGGGCACGCGGGCCACGGCGGGTCCGAGGCCACGGAGCCGCCCCCCGCCGTCAGCCCGGCGACGTTCGACTCCGTGCTGGCCACGGCCCGGGGCGCGGGGCTCGACGCGGGCGCCGTCGAGCTCGCGACGCCGAACACCGCGGGCGCGACCTGGACCGTCACCGAGATCAAGTCGAGCCTGCCCAACGAGGCGGACAAGGCCGCGATCGACGCCGCCACCGACACGGTCGTGGACGTGGTGCGGTTCGCCGACTACCCGCTCATGGCCAAGCTCACGACCTGGGGCATCGCCGGGCACATGGGCACCCTGTTCGGCCTGGCGAACCAGCTCCTGCTGCTGGCGTTCGCCCTCGGGCTGGCCGCGGTGATCCTGCTGGGCTACCGCATGTGGTGGATGCGCAGGCCGACCCGGGGTGGCACGCCCACCCCGCTCGCCCCGCGCGGGCAGTTCCGCAAGCTGAGCCAGCCCGTCGGGTTCGCCGTGGTGCTCGGCGCCGTGGTGATCGGGTGGTTCGCCCCGCTGTTCGGGATCAGCCTGGTCGCGTTCCTGCTGTTCGACGCCTGGCGCGGACACCGGGCGGCGAAGGCCTCGAGCACCACGGGCGCCTGACCCCGGGGTGGCCCGGCGCCGTCAGGCGGCCCGGGCCACCTTGGTCAGCGTGGGCCGCAGCCCGTCCAGCAGCCAGCCCACCGCGGCGACGTTCGGCGCCTGCAGTGCCACGGCCTGGTCGAGGGTCAACGCCAGGTAGTCGCCCGCCCGCACCGGACGGAGCTGCTGCACCAGCGCGTTGCCCTCGAACCGGCCACGGTCCCCGTCGGTCGCGAACGTCATGAACAGCACGTCCGCGCTGTCCAGCCGCCCGGCCTCCTCGTAGCTCACGCCCACGGTGCCGGGCGCGAGGGCCGCGGAGGCAGGCGCGTCCCGGAAGTTCGCGGGCACCGACAGCCCGAGCGAGCGCATGAACGCGGTCGAGAGGTTCTGCTCCCCGACCACCATCGGCAGCACCTCGCCGCGGGCCTGGCCGTAGAGGTACGTCCGCCCGGCGAGCCCGGGCAGCTCGGCCTTGAGGGCCGCGATCCGGGCGTTCGCGTCCGCGATCAGGGCCTCGACGGCGGCGGTCTCGCCCAGGGCCCGCCCGACCAGCCGCGCGTCGTCCTCCATCGAGGACTGGAACAGGCCCGTCTCGTAGGTCACGACCGGGGCGATGCCCGCCAGCCGGTCGTAGTCGGCCTGGTCGGCGATGCCGTACCAGGTGGTCGCGAGGATGAGGTCGGGGCGGTAGGCCGCGACCCGCTCGAGATCGAGGTCCCCGGCGGAGTCGAGGCCGAGGACCTCGGCGCCGAGCGGGGTGGCGGCGTACGGCAGGTTCCCGTCTCCCCCGGTGCCGTTGCGCAGGGCCCCGACGACCGGGGCCCCGACCGCGTTCGCCACCGCGAGGTCGCCGGTCCCGATCGCGACGACCCGCTGCGGCTTCGCCGGGATCGTCGTCGTGCCGTACGCGTGGGTGATCGTGACCGGGAACTCCCCGGTCGCGGCCGACGGGGCGGCGGTGGTCGGCGCGGGAGCGCCGCACGCCACCAGGACCAGGGACGCGACGACCGCGAGCATCCCGAACAGACGCGACATCCGGCTCCTCCTTGACATAGGCGAGCCTTACCTAATCCGAGGCGCCTGCCGCCGTCAACCACGGTTTTGCCACGCTGGTCCGATGGACATCGTGCGGGCCCGTCCCGCCGGCCCGGGTGGGTGCAGGCTGGTGACGGTCGACGGCTGGTCCGGATCGGGGAAGTCCACGGTGGCCGAGCGGCTGGGCGCGGAGCTCGGGGCGCCGGTGCTGTCGATGGAGGAGCTCTACGCGGGCTGGACCGGCCTGGCCGCGGCCGTACCGCTGGCCGTCGAGTGGATCGCCGGGCCGCTCCACCGCGGTGCACCCGCCCGCTGGTGGCCGTGGGACTGGGCCCGTTCGGTGCGGGCCGCCACCCCGCGGACCCAGCCGGTGGTCCCGGTCGTCGTGCTGGAGGGCTGCGGAGCGGGAGCGGAGCCCCTGCGCCCCTTCACCTCCACCGCGATCTGGGTGGAATGCCCGGAGCCGGAGCGGGAACGCAGGCTCCGCAGACGGCCGGACTGGCCCGGGTACGCCCCGCACCGCGCGGGCTGGCGGGCCCAGGAGCAGCTGCTCTACGCGGCCCATCCGACCCCGGACGTGGTCGTGGGCGGGCCGGGCCCCGAGGAACGGAGCCCGACCCGCCCGTGATCACGCCGCGGGCGTGGCCACCGCGCGGATCCGCACCGTGATCCGACGGCCGGTCATCCCCTTGCCTGCCGTGACGCCGAACTCGTACCGGTCGATCTCGACGGCCGCCTCCGCCACGGCCCCCCGACCGTCGGCGACGACCTCCCCCAGGTCGAGATCGACCGGCCGGGTCCGCCCCGCGACGGTGAGCTCCCCCCGGAGCACCCCCCGTCCCGCCGTCGCCCCCGCCGGGGCGGAACCCGAGAACCGGATCTCCGGGTGCTCCCTCGCACCCAGGTAGTCGGACGAGACGATGTGCTCGTCCCGCTTCGCCAGGCCCGTGTCCACGCTGTCTGCGGCGACGACGGCCGCGACCCGGATCCCCCCGTCCGGCTCGACCGTCACCTCCCCGCCGGTGACGGCGAACGTGCCCCGCACGGTCGCGGTGCCGAACATCGCGCGCGCCGAGAAGCTCAGCTCGCTGGCCTCGGTGTCGAGCCGGTAGGTGGTCTGCACGGTCATCTCGTCTCCCCAGGTCGACGGCGTGTCGGGCGTGTCCACCCCCCAGCGGGCACGCCCGACGGGTGTCACGGCGTCGCGCGCCGCAGGAGCAGCCAGGCCAGCCCCGCGAACAGGACCGCGAGGATCACCGGGTAGCCCGCGATGAGCGTCAGCGGGGCCGTCTCGGTGAAGAACCGCGCGACCACCCCCCAGCTCTCGCTCCAGGTCAGCAGGATCGCCGCGGCCCCACCGACCAGCACGAGACCGATGATCGACACCCACATGCCCGGCTGGCCGAAGCGCTTGTAGATGGTCCCGAAGAGGACCGCCAGGTAGGACAGCGCCAGGAACGGCACGGAGTAGAGCACCCACTGCAGGAACCAGTTGTCCTGCACCAGGAACGGCACCCCGAAGAAGGTCATGTCGATGCCCCAGCCCGCCGAGGCCAGCTCGATCGCCCGCAGCCCGGTCAGCACGAGCCCCTGCACCGCGGACTCCACCACGATGATCAGGCTCAGCCCGGCGAAGAAGTCCCGCCGGGTGACGGACAGGCCGAGCGCGAACGGGAAGCTCTGCGTCATCGACACCACGTGCGCGATCAGCGCGAAGATGTAGATGGACATGATCCCGCCCGTGGTGCGCGGGTCGTTCGGGTTCTCCGGCAGCATCGAGTAGATGATCAGGTTCACCACGAAGGAGGACCCGAGGATCAGCCACGGCATCCCGAGCGACAGCGGCAGGTTCACCAGGTGGATCCGCGCGGAGGCGAGGTAGCGACGCCTGCGGGCGGGTGTGGTGGCGAGCACGTCGCTCGCGGTCGCGGTCGTCATCTAGAGGACCACCTTCCGGTCGTCGAGGTTCTGCTGGGTCGTGCGGACCACGAGCTGCTGCAGCGAGACGGGCTCGAACTCGAGCCCCTCGGAGCGCAGCTGCGGCTCCGGGTGCGCACCGGCCAACGTGACGCGCAGGAAGCCCCCCAGCTCCTCGCGGTGCAGCTCGGTGTAGCCCTCGGCGAAGGCCTTCACCGCGGCCGTCGGGCCGGTGACGGTGACGGCCTGCCCCCGCAGGACGTCCGCGTCCTCGTCGATCAGGACCCTGCCCTTGTCCACCAGGACGACGTGCTCGATCAGGTCGCTGACCTCGTCGATCAGGTGCGTGGACAGCACGACCGTGCGCGGGTGCTCGGCGTAGTCGGCGAGCAGCCGGTCGTAGAACAGCTGCCGCGCGACGGCGTCGAGGCCGAGGTAGGGCTCGTCGAAGAAGGTCAGCGGCGCCCGCGACGCGAGCCCGATGATCACACCGACCGCGGACAGCTGCCCCCGCGACAGCTTCTTGATCTGCTGCTTCGGCCGGAGCTGGAAGTCGGAGACCAGCTCGGTCGCGAACCGCGCGTCCCAGCTCGGGAACAGCAGCGCCGCGGAGTTCAGCGCGTCCCGGACGCGGTACCCGTCCGGGTACTTCTGCGCCTCGCGGATGAAGCAGACCCGGTCCAGAACCTGCGAGTTCTCGTACGGGTGCAGGCCGAAGACCTCGACCTGCCCCGCGGTCTCGAAGTTCTGGCCGGTCAGGATCTGCATGATGGTGGTCTTGCCGGCGCCGTTGCGGCCGAGCAGACCGTGGATGGTGTTCTCCCGCAGCTCCAGGCTCACGGCGTCGAGCGCGGTGAAGTCGCCGTAGCGCTTGGTGACCCCGCGCATCGAGACGGCGGTCATGATTCGTCCCCCCAGACGTCGATCATCTTCTTGATCTGCTCGGGATCCATCCCGAGCTTGCGGGCCTCCGCCAGCAACGGCGCGATGTACTGGTTCGCGAACTCCTCGCGGCGCCGCTCGAGGAGCTGTGTGCGTGCCCCGGTGCTGACGAACATCCCGATCCCCCTCCGCTTGTAGAGCACCCCGTCGGCGACGAGCTGGTTCACACCCTTCGCCGCCGTCGCCGGGTTGATCCGGTGGAACGCGGCCAGCTCGTTGGTCGACGGGACCTGGCCCTCCTCCGGCAGCGAGCCGTCGATGATCGAGCCTTCGATCTGCTCGGCGATCTGGAGGAAGAGGGGCCTCCCGTCGTCCATCACGGTGACCGCCCGGCCCTGTCCCAGTCCGTTGGTTCGTTACTCATGCAGGTAACCATGCAGCCAGTGCAGTAGTGATGTCAAGCGGAACCGGAGGAATTGGCCTCCGACCTGCGATCACTCAGCCGCGACGGGCGAGGGTGGCGCTCACCGTGGTGGCTCCCACGGCCAGCGCGAGGGCCACGGCGAGGGGCAGCAGTACCGAACCCGGACCGGCCGAGGCCTCCAGTGCCGCCACCGAGGAGCCCACCGGCGGCAGCCACGGCTGCACGGCGGTGACGAGCACGACGACCACCCCGATCGCCAGTGACCACCCGATCCGCGAGACGACGGGACGGGCGCACAGGAGCCCGACGGCGGTCCCGGTGAGCCCCGCGGCGAGATGGGCGAGCAGCCCGGTCAGCACGATGGCGGGCGAGGCCGAGTACGGCGTGGCCACGAGGGGCCAGGCGACGGACAGCAGGCCGAGCACCAGGTCGGCGGTCGCGGCGACCACCAGGGTCCCCGCGGCGACGGGCCCGGTTCCGCCCGCGGCCACGACGGTGACCGACCGCTGCACCGGGTCCTCGGTGTGCGCGAGAGTCAGCGCGAGCCAGGCGGCGACGGGGTAGAGCGCGAGCACCGAGGCGCCCCAGGGGGTGGGCAACGGCCCGGGATCGCCCCCGAAGAGGACGGCCAGGACCGCGAGCTGCAGGAACGCGGGGATCAGGATCCGCTGCGAGCGCCAGGCGTCGGCGGCGAGGTAGCGGGCGACGGCGAGGGT
>NZ_JACBXB010001017.1 GCF_013870575.1 Pseudonocardia pini | reverse complement strand
AGGCTCTCCCCCGCGGCGTCGGCGAGGATCAGGGCGGCCCGGCCGTCGGCGAAGGACGGCGAGGGCGCGCTCCCGGACTCGACCGCGGTCACGAAGTGGTCCAGCTCCGCGGCGTACGCGGCGGTGTAGCGCTCCAGGAAGAAGTTCAGGTACGGCGCCGCGGACTCGCTGCGCTCCGCCCCGGCGAAGCGCACGCTCGTCGGGAGCTGGTTCTGTGCGGTCAGCATCCCGGTGGCCCCGAAGGCCTCGAGGCGCTGGTCGTAGCCGAAGCTGCAGCGGCGGCTGTTGGTGATCTGTGCCAGCGCACCGGTCGCCGACCGCAGCGTGACGACGGCGCCGTCGATGTCCCCGACCTCGGCGATCTCGTCCGAGATCAGGTTCGAGCCCATCGCCGACACCTCGACGACCTCGCCCCCGCCCTGGGCCCCGAGCACGAACCGGGCCATGTCGAAGTCGTGGATCGTCATGTCGCGGAACAGCCCGCCGGAGGTTCCGACGTAACCGGGGGGCGGCGGCGCCGGGTCCCGACTGATGATCACGACCTGCTCCAGCGCACCGATGTCGCCCGCCGCGACCCGCTCCCGGATCTCGCGGAACGACGGGTCGAAACGCCGGTTGAAGCCCAGCATCACGGTCGGGGCCAGCGGCCCGATCTCGGTCCAGCAGGCGTCGACGCGGGCGATGTCGAGGTCGATCGGCTTCTCGCACAGGACGGCCTTGCCCGCGCGGACCGCGGCCGTCATCAGGTCGATGTGGGTGGGGGTCGGCGAGGCGACGACGACGGCGTCCACGCTCTCGTCGGCCAGCACCGCGGCCACGTCCGTGGAGGCCTGCGTGCCGAACAGCGCGCCGACCTCCTTCGCGGCCGCCTCGAACGGGTCGTACACCCACGCGAGTTCCGCCCGGGGATGCCCGGCGACCGCGGTGGCGTGCACGCGCCCGATCCGGCCGCAGCCGAGCAGGGCCACTCGCACCATGGGAGCTCCTTCGCGCTGATTTAGATCGATCTAAGTTCGGGGGTGAGTCTGCTCCAGGGCGCTCGGGCTCGTCAAGAACCGCACCGCGCTGGGCGCACGTTTCGTGCTGTCAGCGCGGCCAGGACAGCGCTGTGCGCACGTAGACAGCGATCATGCAGCGCTGCGAGCACGAAACGTGCGATCAAGGAAGCCGCACCCGACCGCTCACGACCGCTGCGGCGGCCCCGTCGTGCTCCGGACGACGAGGCGGGGGCTCAGCCGGATGTGCTTCGGCTCGCCCGCCATCCCCTCCGCCCGGTCCAGCGCAGCGTCCACCGCGATCCGCGCGATCTCGGCGGCGTCCTGCGCCACCGTGGTGAGGTCGACGTGGGCGAGCCGGGAGAGCTGGGTGTCGTCGTAGCCCACGACCGAGACGCGGCCGGGGACCGCGACGCCGTGCCTGCGCAGGGCGTCGAGCACCCCGACCGCGCACTGGTCGTTGTTGGCCAGGATCGCGGTGGGCAGGTCCGCGAGCAGCGCCTCGACCGCGGCCGCCCCGGAGACCTCGGTGTTGTCGCCGGTCACGATCCGCTCCGCGAGCCCGTGCCTGCGCAGCGCCGGGTGAGACCGGCGACCGCGACG
>NZ_JACBXB010001016.1 GCF_013870575.1 Pseudonocardia pini | reverse complement strand
CGGTCGTCGTCAGCGTGCTGACGGCGCTGAACGTCGCCGTCTTCGTGCTCACCGCCGTGCAGGCGGGCAGCATCGGCTCCAACGAACGCTCCGCGCTGTTCCGGGAGTGGGTGCTGGTGCCCGGGCTGGTCGCGGGGGGCGAGTGGTGGCGGCCGCTCACCGCCGGCTTCCTGCACTACGGGCCGCTGCACCTCGTGTTCAACATGATGGCGCTGTGGCTGCTCGGTCGGGAGCTGGAGCCGGTGCTCGGCCGGACCCGGTTCCTCGCCGTCTACCTGGTGTCGCTGCTCGGCGGCTCGGCGGCCGTGATGCTGTTCTCCGAGCCGAACGCGCTGGTCGCGGGGGCCTCGGGGGCGGTGTTCGGGCTGATGGGGGCGTTGTTCGTGATCGCCAGGCGGCTGCGCGCGCCGATGGGGCAGATCGTCGGGCTGGTCGCGGTGAACCTGGTGATCAGTGTGGTGGTGCCGGGGATCTCCCTGGTCGGCCACCTGGGTGGGCTGGTGGTCGGCGCGGCCGCCACCGCGGCCCTCGTCCACGTCCCCCCGGTGCGCAACCGCACCCTCCTCCAGGTCTCCGCGCTCCTCCTGCTCACCGTGGTGGTGGTCAGCGTGATCGCAGGCAGGGCCGCCGCGGTGGCGTTCGTGTGAGCGGCCCCTCCGTCCTCCGAGCCGAGCCGCTGGGTGGGCCGGTGGTGCGCTCGCGTTCGTGACGCCGAAGCAGGTCGAGTCGCCCTACATGATCACCGGCTGGGTACCCGCGACCGCGCTGTCCGCGGCGGCACGTGCCGAGGTGGTGATCATCGCGCGCTCTTGAGGGTGGCCGGTCGGAGATCGACCGTCGAGCTCCCGAGAAGCGGATCACCGCGGCGGCATGACGTGCACGGAGGCTCCTGCGAGCCGGCGACTACCTCGGGCCTGTGCTGTGCGCCTGCCCGAAGAGATCCAGACCTGGGGAGCGGGGCGGTCGGGAGTCGACCGTTCTGCGCCCGAGGGGTGGATCATCGCGGTGCTCCTGGAGCCAGGAACCCACGGCGCTGCGCGCGGACCGTGATCCTGGACTGGAGAGGCGGTGATCGTCGGGGGGCGGGTGGTGCCGGGGAACGGCGTCGGTCCCCGGCCCGCGGTCACTCCGGCTTGCTGCACCCGCAGCCGGTGGAGCAGCCGTCGGTTCCGCGCATGGGCGTCCTGGCGATCATGGCGATCTCCTTCATGTGGTCGGCCCTCCGAGCGTAGGAAGCCGAACGGCGGGCGACGAGCGTCCGCACGGGCGTCGACCGCCTCCGGACCGTGACGGGCGCTGGGCCGATCAGGTGGGGCGCTTCGGGAGGTAGGGCTGGACGACGGCCGCCACGTCCTCGGGATCCGCGTCCAGGTCGAGCCGCCCGAACACGACGAGTCGCTCCTCGCCGCCGATGAGCAGGTCCAGCTCCAGTTGGCTGGTGTCCCGGCCGAAGCGGCGCGTGCGGAACACCCGCACCCGGCGGACCGCGGGCCAGTCGACGGACCGGACGCCGGTGAGCCCCCGGACCTCCAGGCCGTGCCCGTGTACGACCAGCCGCGGCCGCACGACCGTGCCGTGCAGCGCGGCGAAGCCGAGGCCCG
>NZ_JACBXB010001015.1 GCF_013870575.1 Pseudonocardia pini | reverse complement strand
GCGACGAGCCTGCCGTCCGCGGCGAGGCCGAACCAGATCTCGACGCCGTCGGGCCGCTGCCGGACGACCGCGCTCTCCGCGGCCGTGGTCAGGCCCGCGACCTGCAGCGACAGGTCGTGCTGGTCGCTCCAGAACCACGGGACGCCGGTCCAGGGCTCGCCCTGCCCGAGCATCGCGCGGGCGGCGGCCGTGCCGTGCTCCTGCGCCGCTCGCCACGACTCCAGGCGGAGCGGGAGGCCGTCGTAGAGCGGGTGCGGGTACGAGCAGCAGTCGCCCGCGGCGAACACGTCGGGCGCCGAGGTGCGGAACAGCTCGTCGACCACGATCCCGTTCGCCACGGCGAGACCCGCGGCCTCGGCGAGCGCGGTCTCGGGCACCGACCCGACGCCCGCGACCACCACGTCGACCTCGACGGAACCGCCGTCGGCCAGCGAGATCACCGTGCCCGCGGCGGTCTGCGCGAGCCCGGTGACCCCCGTGCCGCAGCGCACGTCGACGCCGGCGGCGGAGTGCCGCTCGGCCGCCGCGGCGGCGACGGGCTCCGGGACGGCCCGGCCCATGATCCGCGGACCGAGCTCGACCACGGTGACCGCGCACCCCAGCCCGGAGGCGGCGCCGGCGAGCTCGAGGCCGATGAACCCGCCGCCGATCACCCCGACCCGGGTGCCCGCGACGAGCCGCTCCCGCAGCGCGACGGCGTCGGCGTGGGTGCGCAGCAGGTGCACGGGGGCGCCGCCGAAGGGCAGCGGCCGGGCACGCGCACCGGTGGCGAGCAGCAGCGCCGAGTACTCCAGCGGGAGCCCGTCGGAGAGCTCGAGCAGGCGGGCGGCGGTGTCGACCCCGGTCGCCGTGACCCCCGACAGCAGGGTGATGTCGGAGTCCCGCAGCATCTCCGCGTCACAGATCGCCTTGAGCGCCCAGGTCTTGGACAGCGGCGGGCGCTCGTACGGCAGGGTCGGCTCGGTCCCGACCAGGGTGATGCGGCCTGCGTAGCCGTGCTCGCGCAGGGCGAAGGCCGCCCGGGTTCCGCACTCCCCCGCCCCGACGATCACCATGCCCGGCAGCGCCGACCCCGACATCAGTCGACCTCGATGTAGACGGTGCCGTCCTCGACCTTGGTCGGGTACGTCCGGACGTCGACCAGCACGGGGGCGCCGAGGGCCTTGCCGCTGGTGTAGTCGAAGCGGCCGTTGTGCTTGGGGCACTCGATCGTCCCGCCCATGACCAGCCCGTCGCAGAGCAGCTCCTGCTCGTGGGTGCAGTAGCCGTCGGTGGCGTAGAACAGGTCGTCGGGCGAGCGGTAGACGGCGTAGGGCTTGCCCGCGTGGTCGAAGGGGACGACGTCCTCGGGGTCGACGTCGTCGGTCTCGCACGCGGCGATCCACTGGGCCATCGGAGTTCTCCTCGGTGAGTTCGGGTGGCGGGTCAGGCGGCGGAGCCGGCCGTCGCGGCCAGCGGCAGCGCGCGGCCGTCGCTCGCCGGGGTCGGCACGTTGAACGGGGTGGCGCCGGGCAGCAGCTCACGCTTGACGTAGTGCTCCTGGTCCTTGAGCTGGCGCAGGATCGCCGGGACGAGCTCCTTGTACGCGGCCCAGATCGACGGGTAGAC
>NZ_JACBXB010001014.1 GCF_013870575.1 Pseudonocardia pini | reverse complement strand
CCGCGGACGGGCGTCGGGCCACCGCTCGGCCAGCACCCGCCCGACCTCGCCCATCGTGAGCGGGGTGCCCGCGGCGAACAGCTCGCGACCCGCCGCCGCGAGCTCGTCGAGGTCGACCCCCGTGAGCTCGCGGCGGTACACACCGAGCAGCCGCTGGCGCAGCAGCGCCGCGTGCCGCGCGCGCCAGGCGAGGGCGTCGGTGGCCGTGACCAGGTGGATGGTGCGTCTCATGAGGACGGTCCGGACGAGCTGCCGGTCCACCAGCAGCGCCGACAGCTCCGCCGGGTCGAAGGGCCGCAGCCGCGACCACAGCCCCACGAACGGCTCCTGCGGCTCCTGCGCCTGCACCCCGCCGAGGTGCTCGACCGCCTCGAGCACCGGCACCGCAGCTCGTTCGAGCAGGTACTGGCGGGCGAGGGCCGCGCGGTTGAGGGCCCGGGTGGACAGACGGGTCATGCCGGGATCATGCCGGGCTGTACGCGACGGCGACGTCGAGGACCCAGGTCACGCCGAACCGGTCGGTGAGCATGCCGTAGAGCGGCGACCACTGGGCGGGCTCGAGCGGGGCCCTGACGGTCGCCCCCACGGCCAGCCTCTCCCACAGCGCGCTGATCTCGGCGCCGTCGTCGCCGCGGACCGAGAGGAAGAACGGGTCGTCGCCCCGGCTCCAGGGGCGGGCGGCGGGCACGTCGTAGGCCATGACCCGGAACCCGTTCGGGGCGGCGACCTGGCCCCACATGACCTGGTCCGCCTCCGCCGGGTCCGGCACGGACCCCAGCTGCGCGTAGGTGACCACGGTCAGCTCGCCGCCGAACACCGAGCGGTAGAACTCGAGGGCCTCCCGGGCGTCGCCGCGGAAGTTCAGGTGGGTGGTGCTGGTGACTGTCATGGAACCGACTCTCGCCGGAGAAGCGGTCAGCCTCTGGCCTGTTCCTCCGGCAGTATCGAAGGGGTGGTGGAGACCTCGGCCCGGCTGCTCTCCCTGCTCTCGCTGCTGCAGGCGCGCCGGGACTGGCCCGGACAGCTGCTGGCCGAGCGGCTCGAGGTCAGCCCGCGCACCGTGCGTCGAGACGTGGACCGGCTGCGCGAGCTCGGCTACCCCATCCAGGCCACGAAGGGGCCCGACGGCGGCTACCGGCTCGCCGCGGGGGCCGACCTGCCGCCCTTGCTGTTCGACGACGAGCAGGCCGTCGCCCTCGCCGTCGCGCTCCGGATCGCCGCGGGATCGGGGGCGGACATCGCCGAGGCCGCGCTGCGCGCGTTGACCACGGTCCGCCAGGTCATGCCCGCCCGGCTGCGCCACCACGTCGACTCGGTGCCGGTCACCGCCGTCGGCGGCGGAACGAAGGTGGACGCCGCCGTGCTCACCGCACTCGGGGCCGCCGTGCGTGGCCGCGAGGTCCTCCGGTTCGACTACGGCGCGGACCGGCGGCGGGCGGAGCCACACCATCTCCTCACCCGAGGTGGGCGCTGGTACCTCGTGGCCTGGGATCTCGACCGGGCGGACTGGCGGACCTTCCGGGCCGACCGGATCACCCCGCGGGTGCCGACCGGCCCGCGGTTCGGGCCCCGCGAGATCCCGGGCGGCGACGTCGTCGCGTTCGTGACC
>NZ_JACBXB010001013.1 GCF_013870575.1 Pseudonocardia pini | reverse complement strand
CCTCGGCGACCAGGGCCAGCTCGACGAGCCCCTGGCCGGAACCGCCGTACTCCTCGGGGAGGGCGAGACCGGGCCAGCCGAGCTCGGAGCCGAGCCGCCACAGGTCCGGGTCGGTGTCCGACCCCTCGTCGAGCACGCTGCGGACCTGCGCGGTGGACGAACGGTCCCCGAGGAGGTCCCGCGAGGCCTCCCGCAGCATGGCCTGCTCGTCACTGAGCTCGAAGTCCACCACTCACCACCCGACTGGTTCGGTCATCTACCCCGAAGAAAGTATCCTCTTTTCGGATCTGGGTCGAGAGTTGTTCTCGCCAGGCCCGAGGTGCAGCGGTTAGAGTAGCCCCATCACGGAGCCACCGTGCGGAGTCGAGGCAGTGGAGCGCAACGATGCGGCTGGAGTCCCCACCGGAGCTGGAGGCGTTCCGCAAGAAGGTGCGCGCCTTCGTCGCGGAACACGCCCCGGGGCCGAAGACCCACGCGGGAGTTCGCGCCCCCGAGCCCGAGGCGATCCCGGGGATCCGGCGCTGGACCGCGGAGCTCTTCGGGGCCGGGTTCCTCGGCATCGACTGGCCGGCGGAGTACGGCGGCCGACCCGACGCCCACCCCCTCGAGTCGCACATCGTCGTCGAGGAGATCACCCGGGCTCGGACGTGGCAACCCATCGGTGCCGCGGCGCTGGCCTCGGCCGCGGTCATCGACTTCGGCACGGAGGAGCAGCGCGCACGGTTCCTGCCGCGGATCCGCCGCGCCGAGGACATCTGGTGCCAGCTGTTCAGCGAGCCCGGGGCGGGCAGCGACCTGGCCAACCTCTCCACCCGGGCGCGGCTCGAGGGCGAGGAGTGGGTGGTCGACGGCCAGAAGGTCTGGACCACCAACGGGCAGCACGCCGACATGGGCTACCTGTTGGCGCGCACCGACCCGGCGGCCCCGAAGCACAAGGGGATCACCGCGTTCGCGCTGGACATGCGCACCCCCGGCATCGACGTCCGGCCGCTGCGGGAGATCACCGGGACCACGGACTTCAACGAGGTGTTCCTCGACGGTGTCCGGATCCCCGCCGCGAACGTCGTCGGCGAGGTGAACCAGGGCTGGAAGGTCGCGATGAGCAGCCTGGGCCGCGAGCGGTCCGGTGTCGCGGCGCACGGCGTCGAGCTCTTCGCGGTGCTCGACGACCTGCTGGGCCTGGCCGAGGAGACCACCGCGGGCGGCGGACCGGCCCTGGAGGACAGCGCCGCGCGGCAGCGGATCGGGGAGCTGGCCACACGGGTCCACGTGAACGCGGCGATGGTCAACATGGCCCAGTCGCGGATGCTCGCCGGCACCGAGCAGCCCGCCGACGCGCCCATCGGCAAGATCTTCTTCTCCGAGCTCAACCACGACCTCGTGGAGTTCGGGGTGGACCTCCAAGGCGCCGAGGGGATCCTCACCGAGGCCGATCCCGCGGTGCGCCGCGGCGGCTGGTGGCAGGACGCCTACCTGTACGCCCGCGCCTACACGATCGCCGGCGGGGCGAACGAGATCCTCCGCACCCAGATCGCCGAGCGCGGCTTCGGCCTGCCCCGCCGATCACCCGGACCTGGTCCTGCTCGTAGCCGAAGATGCCCACGAGCTGGTTGC
>NZ_JACBXB010001012.1 GCF_013870575.1 Pseudonocardia pini | reverse complement strand
GACGGCGATGGTCGGCCTGGTCGCCGAGGCCGTCTCGACGTCCGACGGGTCGACCTCCAGCCGGTACCCGCCGGGGACGGTCGCGACCACCTCGGGTCCGAGGGCACGGCGCAGCCGGGAGACGAGCGCCTGCAGGGCGTTGGCGGAGGCGGGCTCACTGCCCCACAGGTCGTCGACCAGGATCTCCGCGGTCACCGTGCGGCCGGGGGCGAGGGCGAGCCGGGCGAGCAGCCCACGCAGCCGCAGCCCACTCGGGGCGACGTCCACCCCGGACGGGCCCCAGGCGGCCACCGGGCCCAGTACGCCGATCCGCATCGACCCAGTCTGCCGGGTCGCCGCTCGCCGCGCGAACGATATATCGTTAAATATCGCCGTCGATCCGACCCGCCGGGACCCGGCTCCCGCAGACCAGCAGCAGGAGGTCCTGCGCCCGGCCCGACACGACCCGGCCCTCGCCGTAGGACCAGCCGATGTCCGTGGCCTTCGGCTGCACGCCGGTGCGCCCACAGCTCGTGCAGCGTCCAGCCCGCGTTCGCGGACGGCGCCCTGCCGAGGGCGGGTCCGGTGGGTCAGCGGCGGAGCTCGTCGAGCAGGAACGCCTCCGCCTTCGCGCCGGTGCCGAACATCGACAGCGACAGGCTCTCGTCGATCCCGTGCCAGCGGCTCGACGGGTCGCCCACCCCCGTGACCAGCACCGCCGCGCCCGGGAAGGTGCGGGCGAACTCGGCGATGAAGGGGATGGAGCCGCCGATCCCGGTCTCCACGGTCGCGTTGCCGTAGGCCTCGGAGAAGGCGCGCTTGGCGGCGTCGTACGCCCCGCCGTTCGCGTCGAGGGAGAACGGCTCGGCCACACCGGACCCCGGGGTCACCTCCACGGAGGCGCCCCACGGCACGTGCGCCTTCAGGTGTGCTGCGAGCGTGTCCCGCGCCGCGAGGGTGTCCTCGCCGGGGGCGAGCCGCATGCTGACCATGGCGCGGGCGCGCGGGATCAGGACGTTCGCGGACTGGGCGACGGTGGGAGCGTCGATCCCCAGCACGGCGATCGCGGGCTTGTGCCAGATCCGCTCGGCCAGCGTGCCGGTCCCGAGCAGCTCGGCCCCGGGAACGAGCCCCGCCTCCGCACGGAACTCCGCCTCGGGTATGTCGGTCGCCGAGGCGTCGGTGCCCGAGTTCGAGTGCAGCCCCGCGACGGCGACCTCGCCCTTCTCGTCGTGCAGGCTCGCCAGGCCGTGGCAGAGCGCGGTGAGCGCGTCCCCGACCGGCCCGCCGAACACCCCGGAGTGCAGCGGGCGCTCCAGCAGGGACACCTCGACGACCACGTCCACCAGCCCGCGCAGGCTCGTGGTCAGGGCCGGGACGTCGACGGCGGGGTTGGCGGCGTCGGCGATCACGATCACGTCCGCGGCCAGCAGCTCGTGGTGCTCGCGCAGCAGCGCGGGCAGGGTGGGGGAGCCGGACTCCTCCTCGCCCTCGATGAACAGCGTGACACCGACCGGGGGCCTGCCCTCGTAGGCGCGGAGCACCGCGAGGTGGGTCATCACGCCCGCCTTGTCGTCCGCCGCGCCGCGGCCGTAGAGCCGACCCGCACGCTCGGTCGGCTCGAAGGGCGGGCTGG
>NZ_JACBXB010001011.1 GCF_013870575.1 Pseudonocardia pini | reverse complement strand
CGGTCACGGTGTCCTCGGGCCCGCTGTCGGTGAACAACCCGCAGCCCGCCGTGGCGAGGACCGTGGCGAGGACGGCGATCAGGGCGGGGAGCCGGGCCGGGATCCGAGCGGGTCGAGGCACCGCCCGAGTATGCCGAACCGCGGATCCCCGGTCGCACGAGCGGCACCGTCGTGCGACAGGGGCGCACGCGAGTGCCGTTCGTGCAGGTCAGGCGGGAGCGCTCAGGAGGGAACCGCTCGCATCGAGGACCTCGAGGTGCTCCACGGTCGGCTCGGCGCCCGGGCGCGCTCCGCCGAACGCGCGGTCCACGGCGGGGTGGATGCGGTCCTCGAAGGCCCGGGCGCAGGCCTCCTGGGACTCCCAGACGTCGATGTAGCGGAGCCCACCGTCCTCCCGGCGGACACACAGGTGCAGCAGCGACCCCGCCAGCGGCTCGCCACCGAGCTCGGCCAGGATCCGCTGGTAGAGCGGCAGGTCGATCGGGACGTCCTGCACGTACGCGTAGACCATGTGTCCCCCTGGTAGGATTTCATCCGAACGCACTTCGGATGAATTGAAGGTAGGGCCGATGTCCGGCGAGGTCAAGCCCCGTCGCTACCACTCGCCGCGCCGCGCGGCGCAGGCCGCCGAGACGCGCAGCGCCGTGCTCGCCGCAGCCCGGGAGCTGCTGGCGGAGAGGGGCTGGGCGGCGACCACGGTCGCGGAGATCGCCCGCCGGGCCTGCGTCTCCGTCGACACGATGTACGCGGCGGTCGGCCGCAAGCCTGCGGTGCTCCGCGCGCTGGTCGAGGCGGCGCTGTCCGGGACGGACGAGCCCGTGCCCGGCGAGCGGCGCGACTACGTGCGACGGGTGCTGGCGGAGCCCTCGGCGAGGCGGAAGCTGCGCCTCTACGCCGAGGGCGTCGGCGCGCTGCAGCAGCGGCTGGCGCCGATCTTCGTCGCCCTCCGGGACGCCGCCGCGACCGACCAGGACTGCGCGGCACTGTGGCGGGAGATCGCCGAGCGGCGGCGGGCGAACATGCTGCGGTTCGCGGCGGACCTGCGGGCGACCGGCGAGCTACGCACCGACCTCTCCGACGACCACGTGGCGGACGTGGTCTGGAGCATGAACGCGGCCGAGTACTGGGTGCTGCTCGTGCACGAGCGGGGCTGGACCCCGGCGAGGTTCGTCGAGCACCTCGCGGACACCTGGACCCGCACCCTGCTCACCGCCCGCTAGAAGAGGATGGTGGCGAAGCTCGCGACCTGCGTGAACCCGATGCGGTCGTAGGTGCGCCGGGCGGGGGTGTTGAAGCCGTTCACGTAGAGGCTGGAGATCCGGCCCATCGCGCCGAGCCGCTCCACCACCGCGGCGGTGCCGATCGTGCCCAGGCCCTCGCCGCGCCGCGACGGGTGCACCCACACGCCCTGGATCTGCCCCACGCGAGCCGACATGGCCCCGATCTCGGCCTTGAACACGACCTCGCCGTGCTCGAACCGCGCGAACGCCCGGCCCGCGGAGATCAGCTCCGCGACCCGCGCGCGGTAGCCGGCGCCGCCGTCGCCCGCACGGGGGTCGACGCCCCCCTCCCCGGTGAACATCGCGCTCGCCGCGGGCAGGTAGCGGTCCAGCTCC
>NZ_JACBXB010001010.1 GCF_013870575.1 Pseudonocardia pini | reverse complement strand
CAGGCCGGCGAGGGCGGTGACGGTGAGCGCGCCGGTCGACCCGAAGATCGTGTACCGGCTCGCCATGTCGACCCCGGCCAGCGTGGTCACGGTCCAGCCGAGGGCCCAGAGCGGAGGGACGAGCAGGGCCCACGCCGCCCGGTACCGCGGGCCCGCCGGGAACGCGAGCGCCTGGGCGAGGCCGAGCGGCACCCCGGTGAGCAGGCCCATGAGCGCGAGGTCGGGGAGGGAGGTCCGGTAGCCGACGACGGCGGCGCCGAGAGCCGGCCCCGCGCCCATGCCGACGGTCGTGGCGGGGACCCAGCGGGCGGGTCGGAGCGTGCCGAGGCTCGCGAGGCTCTGCCCGGCGCCCAGGACGAGGCCGGAGAGCGCGCCGCCGAGGGCCGCCGAGAACACGTCGTCGACCGGTCCGACCGCGCCGCCGACGATGCCCGCGAGCGGGAAGGCGAGGAAGCCGAGGGTCCAGACGCCCAGGCGTCGCCGGAGAGGTGGGGTGGGGGTGCTGGTCGTCATGGGGTCAGCGTCGATCTCCCCGCCGACGAGCCGCTGACGACGCCTGCGATGCGCTCTCCGCGGCGGCGGCTCAGCGGGTCCCGGCGGGGATGTCGACGAAGGCGGCGGTGTCGTAGTAGGTCCGCAGGCCGGTGATCCGGTCCTCGCCCAGGGACAGGAACGTGGAGCCCTGGTACCGGAACGGGCGGCCGTCGGGGCGGGTGCCGGTGCTCTCCCACTCCAGCGCGGCCTCGCCCTCGGTCTCGACCGCGTTGCTGAACGTGGTGCTGACGTCGCCGAACTGGTCGCGGTACTGGGTCCAGAAGGTCCGGGCGTCGCCGCGCCGCGTGCCCTCGCCGTCGAGCCGGAACAGCTCGGCGTCCTCGGTGAACAGCGCGGCCAGGCCCTCGACGTCGGAGTCCTGCTCGGCGCCACGCAGGGCGGAGACGAAGGTGCGGGTGAGGTCGTTGCTGATGTCGTTGTCCTCCATGGGGGAGGCGTACCCGGGGTGCGGCGCGTGAACCCGGCCCGGCCGGCCGCGCCGCTGGTCCCCGGCTCCGCGGGCGTCGCGGTCCGGGCTTCCTCACCGACGTCACCGGTTAGCGCCGGGCCGGGCCGGGTATCAAGCGCCGCGCGGTGATCACGCACTCGGGAGGCACTGTGACCGATCAGGAGCTGGACCCCAAGGACGCGGGCGACCCCCAGTCCCCGACCCCCGGCGCGACGGACGCCCAGCGCGTCGACCTGCCCGCCCCGCTCGTCGCGGACGACGGCACGCACTGGAAGCCGCGGGAGAAGGACGCGGCCTACGTGTCCGAGGACGCGATCGACGGCGACGTCCCGCACCGCGACGCCGGGACCGTCGCGCACTCCCACGGCGTGGTCTACGTCGACTCGGAGGCCCAGCAGGCGGGCGACGTGGTCGCGGACGACGACACCGCACCGGAGCAGCCGGACCCCGAGGACCGCTGACGGGGTCCGTTTACGTAGCGTTACACCATCCCGGCACGCCCGACACCTGAACGGGTGAACATCGACTTCGTACGGCGGAGCGATGAACCGGAGGACGCGGGATGCCCCTGTGGGCCGTGGTGGTGCTGATCGTGCTGGCCGTCCTGGCGGCGGC
>NZ_JACBXB010001009.1 GCF_013870575.1 Pseudonocardia pini | reverse complement strand
CTGCCCACCGACCTCGACGCGGTCGTGGACGGCCTGGTCCCGGAGCTGCAGCGCCGCGGGCTGTTCCGCACCGGCTACGAGCCGGGGACGCTGCGCGAACGGTTCGGCCTCGAACGGCCCGCGAGCCGGTTCGCGGGGGTGGCGGCATGACCGCGAAGCGGCAGGTGATCCTCGGCGCCTACTTCCCGGGCGTCAACCACGACACCGTGTGGAGCGACCCGGCCTCGGGCAGCCACATCGACTTCGACTCCTTCGAGCACTGGGCCCGCACCGCCGAGCGCGGCACGCTCGACCTGCTGTTCCTCGCGGAGGGCCTGCGGCTGCGCACGCGCGGCGGCCAGGTGTTCGACCAGGACGTCGTCGGGCGGCCGGACACGTTCACCGTGCTGGCCTCGCTCGCCGCGGTGAGCGAGCACATCGGGCTCGCGGGCACGATCAACGCGACCTTCAACGAGCCCTACGAGCTGGCCCGCAGGTTCGCCACGCTGGACATCCTGTCCGGCGGGCGCGCGGCCTGGAACGTCGTGACCAGTTCCGACGCCGACACCGGGGAGAACTTCCGGCGCGGCGGCTTCCTCCGCCACGACCAGCGGTACGAGCGGGCGGGGGAGATCCTCGACGCCGTCCGGGCGCTGTGGGACTCCTGGGGCTCCACCGCCGTGGTGGCGGACAAGGCGAGCGGCCGCTTCCTGCGCGACGCGCACGTGGGCGACTTCGCCTTCCACGGCCGCCAGTTCGACATCGCGGGCCGGTTCACCACCCCGCGCAGCCCGCAGGGCCACCCGGTCGTCCTGCAGGCGGGGGAGTCGCCCGCCGGGCGGGACTTCGCCGCCTCCCGGTCCGACGCGATCTTCTCCCGGTACCAGAGGTTCGAGGAGGCGCAGGCCTTCTACGCCGACGTCAAGGCGCGGGTCGCGAGGTTCGACCGCGATCCGGAGCAGGTGAAGATCCTGCCGTCGGCGTCGGTCGTGCTGGGCGACACCGAGGCCGAGGCCCGCGACCGGCACCGGGACATCCGCAGCAGGCAGGTCGACCCGTTCACCGCCGTCGTGCTGGCCGAGATGGTGTGGAACCGCGACCTCTCGCAGGTCGACCCGGACGGTCCCGTCCCCGAGCTCGACCCCACGCCGGAGGCGCCGAAGTGGATCCGCGGGCGGGCCCCGCTGACCCAGGACGCGCACGCCACGGCCGAGGCCTGGCGCGCGCTCGGCCGCGAGCACGGCTGGTCCCTGCGCGAGGTCGTGACGCACGTGTTCGACCGCGCGGTCTTCGTCGGCACCCCGTCGCACGTGGCGTCCGAGATCGACCGGTACACCCAGGAACGGGCGGTCGACGGGTTCATCCTCGGCTCGCACGTCAGCCCCGTCGGTCTCGACGAGATCGTGGACCGGGTGGTGCCCCACCTGCGAGACCGCGGGGTGTTCCGCGCGGCGTACACCGGCACGACCCTGCGCGACAACCTCGGCCTGCACCCGCCGTCGGGTCTCGGCGAACCGCCTGCTCGAGCGGGCACCCACCGCACGGCCTCCTGACCGACCCACTCCCGCCGGTCGACCCCGATCGGTCCACCCCGAAGGAACGAAGCACCGATGACCGCACGATCGCGCCGGGCACTGTTGCC
>NZ_JACBXB010001008.1 GCF_013870575.1 Pseudonocardia pini | reverse complement strand
GGGTGTGCACCGTGACGCCCATGCTCTGCCGGTCGGTCTGGATGAACTCGACCACTGCACTGTGGACGGCTGTCGTCCGGACCCACCGCCTCTCCCGCAGCACAGCTCGACGACCGCCCGCACAGGAGGCCCGACATCCACCCTCACCAGCTCACCCTCCGCCGGTGCACCCGGTCAGGCCCGCCGCGCGGAGACGCCGGCGGGCGCCAAGACGGAGAGGCCCGGGAAGGGGAACGGGTGACCGGCCCCGCCAGGGCGCCGGTCGGATGGGGTCTGCGCGTCACCGAACACGAAGGCGGTGTGGCGCTCCTCGAGGTGCGCGGCGAGATCGACGCCGTGACCGTCGAGCCCCTCGCCGACGCGGTGCGCGCCCTGACCCACGCCGATCAGGCGGTGGTCCTGGACCTGACGAGGGTGACCTACCTCGGGTCGCGGGGCCTCGCCCTGTTCATCGAGGCCGACGCCGAAGCCCGCAGGCGCCGGGGACGGTTCGTGGTCGTACCGGGTCCCGGCGACCGCGCCGTGTCGCGGGCCCTCGCCCTCACCGGTGTGGACCGCGTTCTCGACGTCCGAGCAGGAGCTCCGCAGGAGGTCACGCAGGCGGCCCGCGCAGCGTCCCCTCGCTCGTAGCTGGGCGGACGGGACGGCACGCCCCGGTCGGCGACGGGCCGAAGGTCCCGCCCCTGGCTGTGCCGTCCGACGCAGCTGGAGCGGACCCGAGGACCCTGCCGCCGAGCGCGGCCCGCGGGCAGGCTCGGGGCTGCCGCGGGCGGACCGCGGGGCGACGAGGGAGCCGACGATGACGACCACCGAGAACCCGCACGCCGCCCTCCTCGTCGTGCACGCCTCCACGAACGGCGGGACGGCCGGGATCGCCACGACGACCGCCGCGACCACCTGCGGGTTCCTCGCGACGCGGACGGCCCGCGGCGAGCGTGCGGGCGGCCACCGCGACCCCGAGCGCGTCCGCGCGTGGGCCCGCGACATCGCCCTCGCGCCGAGCCCCGTCGGCCGGGGGCGTTGAGATGGAGCGGTCCCTGCACCATGCCGTCGAGCTCGCGCTCCAGGCACCATCGGTGCACAACACCCAGCCCTGGCTCTTCCGCCTCGGCGGAGCCGAGGTCGAGCTGCACGCCGATCCGACCCGGCACCTGCCGAGCACCGACCCCGACCGCCGCGACCTGGTGATCAGCTGTGGCGCGGTCCTGCATCACCTGGCCGTCGCCGCCGCCGGACTGGGCATGGCCGTGGAGCTGGACCGCTTTCCCGATCCGGAACGACGGGACCACCTCGCGACGGTCCGGGTCGTCGACGGGCGACCCGACCAGGCGGCGGCGCGGCTGTTCGGTCAGCTCGGGAGGCGTCGTACGGACCGGCGGCGCTACGCCGCGGAGCCCGTACCGCCCGCTCGGATCGCCGCTCTGGTGGAGTACGCCGCCGCGTTCGGCGTCGGGCTCACCCCCGTCACCGACCCCGCGGTGCTGGCCCGGACCCACCGGGTACTGGCCGACGCCGCAGGTCGGCAGCGGCACGAGCCCGGCTACCTCGCCGAGCTGCTGATCTGGACCCACCGCTACGCGGGCTCACGCGACGGGGTGCCCGCCGCGGTGGTCCCCACCCGGGCCTGC
>NZ_JACBXB010000100.1 GCF_013870575.1 Pseudonocardia pini | reverse complement strand
GCCCTCCAGGACCAACGCTCCGACGGCGGGCCCCGGCGAGCGGGTGCTCAGGGCGAGGACCTGGGTCCCGGGAGGGGGCGCTGCCAGGAAGCCGTCGACGACGGCGGACAGCGCGGGATCGTCGACGACGTTCTCCAGGTCGTCGAGCACCACGAGCGACCGACCGTGGGCCCGGGCCAGCACGGTCTCGAGCTCGCCGGGCGTGATGTCCGACTCTACGGCGATCCACTGCACGGATCCGCTGTGCTCGGCCACGACCTGCCGGCCCAGCGTCGACTTCCCCACGCCCGCACCTGCCACGACCAGGACGACCGGGACCTGGGCGAACGCGTCCTGCACCCGCCGGACGAGCGCGGGCCGCGGCATACCGGGGCGCGCGTCAGCGGGCACCGTGCGAGCCTGGCGCGACAGGGGGATCAGCGTCGTCGTCGACGTGTCGGTCGTCACTGCACTGGCCTAACACGACCGGGTGATAACGGACAAGCGCCGTGATCGAGTCGTCATCGGCGCGCGCACCTCGACCGGGGTCCTGGTGATCATCCTCGACACGGAACCCTCCCACGGCGTCCCCGGCGCCGCCGTCGGTGCCGGACTCACCAGGGTGGCGCCGACTCGTTATCGGGGGCGTTATGGCCGACCCGGTCGGCGCGTCACGACCCATGCCCGACGGGCTCGTCGGCGACGGTCGAACGGCCGTGTCGCGGAGGGTGCGGCCGGGGTCGAGACGCGTCACCGGTGCGCCGGGGAGGTCGGGCTCCCCGGCGCACCGGGCGTCAGGTGGTGGGCGACCTGGTGAGCGTGTCGACGAACCGGGTGTCGAACACCTGCTGCTCGGTCAGGTTCGTCGGGTACTTCAGCAGGCCGAGGTCGCGCCAGTACTGCTGGGCGGCCAGGTGCTCGACGCCGATCGGGAAGGCCGGGTCGAACAGCAGCTCCGGCAGTGCCTGCACCTTCTCGACCGGCTGGCCCATCTGCTGGGCCAGCTTCGCGGCCACGTCCGCGTTCTGGTGGTAGCCGGGCTGCAGGTACTCACGCTGGGTGCGGGCGATCGCCCGGAAGAACGCCATCGCGACCTCGGGCCGGTCGTCGAGGAAGTCCTTGCTGCCCACGTACCCGATGAGTGCGGTACGCGGGAACCCGGTGTCGACGAACTCGCAGCACGGGTCGTTCTGCAGCAGCGACGAGCCCGGCGAGGTCACCTGCGCGACGTCGGCCGCGCCGTTCGACATCGCGACCGCGATCTCGGTCGGCTTCATGACCTGGAACTTCAGGTCCTCGAACTTGACGGTCGGGTCGTTCTTCTGGATCCACTGCCAGAGGTAGTACGCCGAGATCGACGCGTTGCCCGAGGGCGTCAGGATGGTCTTGCCGCGCATCTCCGACGCCTTCACCCCGTTCGGGAAGGCGGCCTTGCTGAACCAGTAGCCCTGGAAGGACTCCGGACCGTAGGCGGAGCCCGGGAAGGCCCACTTGACACCGGTGTCGCTGCCCATCGAGTTGAGCAGGCCCGCGGTCATCGCCACGAAGCCGAGATCCAGCCTGCCCTGCGCCAGCAGCGGCATCTTGTCCGTCTCGGGGATGTCCTGGGCCACGACCTCGAGGTTCTCCTTGGCGAACTCACCCTCGGCGTCGGCCAGCATGAACTGGGCGTACACCTCGAGCTGCTTGCCGATCCCGACCGTCACCGTCTCCTTCTGCGCGAGCGGCTTCGGCGCGAGCGGGTCGCCGGTCGGCGCGAAGACCTCGGTGGCGGCGGACGTGCCCCCGGTCGAGGCGCCGCCGCCCGATCCGCAGGCTGCGGTCACGAGCGCGAGGCCCGCCACCGCCAGGGCGATCCCGGTGCGGAGACCCCGGCGCCTCATCGCGCGCCGCCGAGGACTGCGTTGTCCATGATCATGAGAGTTCCCTTGTCTCGAGGTGGGTCAGTGGGAGGACGCCGAGCCGCCGCGGCGCGTCCACGGGGTGGCCAACCGGCCGAGGCCGGTGATGAGGGTCTGGAACAGCACGCCGAAGACCGCCACGAGGACGACCCCGACGTACATCCGGCCCACGTCGAACAGCTGCCAGGAGTTCCAGATCAGGTAGCCCATGCCGGCACCGCCCTGGACGAACTCGATGCCGATGAGCACCAACACGGCGTTGCCCGCCGCGAGCCGCAACGACACGAAGACCGACGGCAGCGAGGCGGGCAGGACGACGTGTCGCAGCGTCTGCAGCCCGGTGGCGCCGAAGCACTGGGCGGGCTCCAAGTAGTTCTTCTGCACGGCCGTCACCGCCGCGGTGGTCGAGATGACGACGATGAAGAAGACGCTCGCCGCGATCAGGATGAGGATGGGCAGGTCGGACAGGCCGAAGATCAGCAGCAGGATCGGCAGCATGGCCAGCTTCGGGACGGTGTAGAGCGCGCTGATGATCGGGTCCAGGGCCACGTTCAGCCGCCGGACCCGGCCGAGCACGAAGCCCATGAGCAGCCCGACGAGGGCGCCGACGACGAACCCGACGACGAGCCGGTAGGTGCTGACGAGCGCCGCCTCCTGGAGCACACCGGTGCCGATCGCGGTGCCCAGGGACTCGACGACGTCGCCCGGGGAGGGGAAGAACCGCCGGTCGAACAGGTCCAGCATCGCCGCGAGCTGCCAGATCACCAGCAGCCCGATCGGGACCCCGAACCGCAGGGCGTTGTCGATCCGCCGTCCGCGGGCGTTGCGCCGGTATCGGTCGGCGAGCGAGACCTTGGGGGCGAAGACGATCCGGCTCCCCGCGGGCGCGGGTGGGGCGAGCGGGCGGTCGTTCGTGGTGGTCATCGGGCCCTCCTGAACAGGCCGCGGCGGGTCGGGACGGTGGGCGCGGCGGGGGTGACGGCGTCGGCCGCGCCGTAGGCCTCGGAACGCAGGTTCGCCCAGATCTCCTGCTCGAGCGCCGCGAACTCCCCGCTGCCGCGCAGGTCCGCGGTCCGCGGGCGGGTGAACGGGACCTCGAACTCGCCGACGATGTGGCCCGGCCGCTTGCTCATCACGATCACCCGGTCGCCGAGCAGGACGGCCTCGTCGAGGTTGTGGGTGATGAACACGACCGTGCGCCGGTGCTCCTGCCAGAGCGCGAGCAGCTCGTCCTGCATGAGCATCCGCAGCTGGGCGTCGAGCGCCGCGAACGGCTCGTCCATCAGCAGGATCTCGGGCTCGACGACCAGCGCGCGGGCGATCGAGACCCGCTGGCGCATACCGCCCGAGAGCTCGCTCGGATAGCTGCGCCGGAACGCCGCGAGGCCGAGCCGGTCCAGCCAGTACCCGACCCGCTCCTCGGCGTCGGCGGGGGCGCCCGCGCCGACCTCGAGCCCGAACCGCACGTTCTGCTCGACGGTCTTCCAGGGAAAGATGCTGTAGTCCTGGAACACCATCGCCGACAGCGGCCCGGTGCCCTGGCGGTTCACCGCCATCTCCCCGCCGGTCGGGTCCAGCAGGCCCGCCGCGATGCGCAGGAAGGTCGACTTCCCGCAGCCGGACGGGCCCACGATGCACAGGAACTCGCCGTCGCGGACCTCGAGGTCCATCGGGCCGAGCGCCTGCAGGAGGCCGTCCGGAGTCTCGAAGTGCCGCTCCAGGCCCTTCACGGTGATCTTGGGATCGGTCCGGGCGGTGGTGCCGGGGTCGATCTCGTCCAGTTCGTCCAGTGCCGCCACTGACAACACTCCCCACGTCGTGGTCTCGCCGGTGGAACGGGGGACGGGTCGGCTCCGGGCGCACCCTCGGGTACGCCGGGCACGTCGCCCTTGCCGTGCTGGGCGGCGAAGCTACGCAGCGTCGCGTTACGAGCCGCGTTACCGGTGGTCGGCGGGGGTCCGGCCCGAGCGGAACCGGACGTAACGGAGGAGATAACGCCGGGCCAGCACCCTCGACCCGCGACCACGGCGGTCGACCCGAACCCGGAGGACGCGGCATGGACTCATCGCCCGACACCACCACGGACACCCGGCTCAGCCCCGAGCTCGTCGAGCACTTCGTGGAGCACTTCGACCACCACGACGCCCGGCTCGGCGCGGACCCGTTCGCGGTGTCCACCGCGATGCGGGAACGGTGCCCGGTGGCCCACAGCGACGTGCACGACGGGTTCTGGGTGGTGTCCAACTACGCCGACGCCCGCGCGATCATGCAGGACCCCACGGTGTTCACGAGTGCGAAGGGCGCCCGCATCCCCGCGGGGGGCAAGCACCGTCCGCTCCCGCCGCTGGAGACCGACCCGCCGGACCACAAGAAGTTCCGGGGGCTGATCGCGAAGGCCTTCTCCCCGCGCAACATCAACGCGCTCGAGCCCAAGATCCGCAAGCTCTGCGACATGCTGATCGGGCAGTTCGAGGCGAAGGGCGAGTGCGACTTCATCCGCGACTTCGCCGCCCCCCTCCCCACGACGATCTTCGTCGAGATGATGGGCCTGCCGCTGGAGGACACCGAGCGGTTCCACACCTGGGCCACCCTGATCAACCACCAGGCCCACGCGGGCGACACCGCGATGTCGGCGGGCGAGGCACAGCAGCAGACGCTGGCCTACCTCGCCGAGCTCATCGAGGCCCGCAAGCAGAACCCGCAGGACGACCTGATGACCGCCCTGCTCGACGCCGTCGTCGACGACGAGCCGATCGATCCCGAGGACATGCTCTACATGGTCTTCCTGCTCTTCCTGGGCGGGCTGGACACGGTCACGTCGGCGATGTCGTTCATGTTCCAGCACCTCGCGGAGCGCCCCGACCTGCGGCAGCAGATCGTCGACGACCCGACCGTCATCCCGAGCGCGGTCGAGGAGTTCCTGCGCTACGAGCCGGTGATCATGATCGGCCGCGGCGTGACCGAGGACGTGGAGCTCAGCGGCTGCCCGGTCAAGGCGGACGACCGGGTGCTCATCAACTCGATCGCCGCCAACCGGGACCCGGCCGAGTTCGCGGACCCGGACACGATCGACTTCTCGCGCGACGCCAACCGGCACCTGACCTTCGGCGTCGGCCCGCACCGCTGCGTCGGGTCGCACCTGGCCCGGCTCGAGCTCAGGATCGTGCTCGAGGAGTTCCACGCCCGCATCCCGCACTACCGGATCACCGAGGGCACGACCCCGACCCGGCACATGAACCAGGTGAACGGCCTCGACACCCTGCCGCTGACCTGGTCGGTGTGATGGAGGTCCGCACCTCCTACGACGGGCTGTTCGTCGACGGCGCGTGGGTGCCGTCGACCGGCCCGTCGGCCGACGTCGTGAACCCGGCGACCGGGCGCGCGATCGGCTCGGTGCCGGAGGGCACCCTGGCGGACCTCGACGGGGCGGTCGCCGCTGCCCGTCGAGCCTTCGACGAGGGGCCCTGGCCGCGGATGACCCAGGCCGAGCGGGGCAGGCTCCTGCACGGGTTCATCGAGGTGCTCGACGCGCACCGGGCCCAGCTCGGTGCCGTCATCACCGCCGAGAGCGGTGCGCTGCCGTGGCTGGTGGACAGCACCCACTTCGGGCTGGGCTTCGGCCGGTTCTCCCACGCCGTCGACCTGGCGGCGGGCGGGCTCGACTCGGTCACCCCGCTCCAGGTCGGCGCCGGGTCGGTGCTGGGCGGGACCGCGCTGGTCCACGAGCCGCTCGGGGTCTGCGGGCTGATCACGCCCTTCAACTTCCCCCTGTTCCTGAACCTGTCCAAGCTCGGGCCCGCGCTCGCCCTGGGCAACACCGTGGTGCTCAAGCCGTCGCCGCTGACCCCCCTGGAGGGCCTGGTCCTGGGGGCCGCCGCCGCGGAGGCGGGGCTGCCGCCGGGCGTGCTCAACGTCGTGACGGGCGCGGCCGAGGTCGGCGACCGGCTGGTCGCCGACCCACGGGTCGACATGATCAGCTTCACCGGGTCGGACCGCACCGGCAGCGCGGTCATGCGCACCGCCGCGGACTCGCTCAAGCCCGTCGTGCTGGAGCTGGGCGGCAAGTCCGCGTTGGTCGTGCGGGAGGACGCCGAGGTCGCCAGGGCGGCGGACATCGCGTTCGGCAGCTTCACCCTGCACGCGGGCCAGGGCTGTGTCCTGCTCACCCGGCACGTCGTGCACCGCTCCCTGGTGGACGACTTCCTCGACGCGCTGGCCACCCGCGCCGAGGCCGCGGTGATCGGCGATCCCGCGGCACCGGGGACCACCATGGGACCGCTGGTCTCCGAGGCCCAACGGCAGCGGGTCGCGTCGTACGTGGAGATCGGCGCGGGCGAGGGCGGCGAGGTCGTCTGCGGCGGCAAGCCCGTCGAGGGCGACGGCTTCTTCTACCGCCCCACCGTGATCCACGGCGTCACCCCGAAGGCCCGGGTGGCGCAGGAGGAGATCTTCGGCCCCGTCGCCGTCGTCCTGCCGTTCGACACCGACGACGAGGCCGTCGCCATCGCCAACGACTCCCGCTTCGGGCTGTCCGGCGCCGTGGTCAGCGCGGACACCGGCAGGGCCTGGGAGATCGCGCGTCGGCTCAGGACCGGGTCCGTGCGCATCAACGGCGGCGGCACCGCACCCGACCTCGCCGCCCCCGTCACCGGCTGGGGGGCCTCGGGCGTCGGGACCGAGCACGGCCTGGCCGGGCTGCTCGAGTTCGCCCAGCCGAAGTCCATCGCCTTCCGAGCAGGTTAGGACGCTGATGTCCCTCTACGAACGCGACTCCTTCTTCGTCGACGGCGGCTGGTCGGCCCCGTCGACCGACGCGCGCATCCTGGTCGTCTCGCCCAGCACGGAGGAGGTCGTGGGCTCCGTGCCCGAGGCCGCTCCGGCGGACGTGGACGCCGCCGTCGCCGCGGCCCGCCGGGCGTTCGACGAGACCGACTGGCCCTGGCTGACCCCCGTCGAGCGGGCCGCCCACATGCGCGACCTGGCGAAGGCGCTGACCGAGCGCGTCGCCGAGACCGCCACCACCATCACCACCGAGATGGGCACGGTGCTCAGCTACGCCCAGGCGGGCCAGGCTCCCGGCCCGATCATGATGCTGGAGTACTACGCCGACCTGGCCGAGTCGCTCGAGCTGGTCTCCGACCGGACCGGGCTCGTGGGCTCCTGGAAGCTGCACAAGCAGCCGGTCGGCGTGGTCGGCGCGATCGTGCCCTGGAACGGTCCGCTGTTCCTCGCCATGTACAAGCTGGCCCCGGCGCTGTTGGCGGGCTGCACCGTCGTCCTCAAGCCCGCCCCGGAGTCCCCGCTGTCGGCCTACCACCTGGCCGAGGCCCTCGCGGCGTCGAGCATCCCGCCGGGCGTGGTGAACATCGTCCAGGGTGGCCGCGAGACCGGCCGCTACCTGGTCCAGCACCCGGACGTCGACAAGATCGCCTTCACCGGCAGCACCGCCGCGGGGCGCACGATCATGGCCGACGCCGCACCGACGCTGAAGCGGATCAGCCTGGAGCTCGGCGGCAAGTCCGCCGCCATCCTGCTCGACGACGTCGACGTCGAGACCGCGCTCCCCCACATCGTCTTCGGCGTCTGCCAGAACAACGGGCAGATCTGCATCTCCAACTCCCGGCTGCTGGTCCCGCGCTCGCGCGAGAGCGAGATCGTCGACGCGGTCACCGCGGCCATGGCGGCCCAGAAGGTCGGCGACCCGTTCGACGCGAGCACCGAGATCGGCCCGCTCGTGGCCGAGCGGCAGCGGACCCGGGTGGAGGGCTTCGTCGACGGGGCCCGTGCCGCGGGCAACACCATCACCACCGGCGGCCGCAGGCCCGCGGGGCTGGACCGCGGCTGGTACGTCGAGCCCACCGTCGTGGCCGGGGTCCGCCCCGACCAGGCGATCGCCCGGGACGAGGTCTTCGGCCCCGTGCTGGCCGTGATCGCCTACGACTCGGACGCGGAGGCCGTGGCGATCGCCGACGACACCGTGTACGGGCTGGGCTCCGCGGTGTTCAGCCCGGACATCGCTCGCGCCGAGGCGATGGCGCTGAAGGTGCGCGCGGGCACGCTCAACATCAACGCGCACGTCACGGACTTCCACGTGCCGCTGGCGGGCTGGAAACAGTCCGGCTTCGGCCAGGAGGCGGGGCCCGAGGCGATCGAGGGGTACCTGCAGACGAAGGTCGTCGGACCCTACGCATGACGGACCTGACGGGGCGGGTCGCGCTGGTCACCGGCGCGGCCCGCGGCCAGGGGCGCAGCCACGCCGTCCACCTCGCGGCGGCGGGGGCGGACGTGGTCGCGCTGGACATCTGCGCCCAGATCGACACGGTCACCTACCCGATGTCCACCCCGGCGGACCTCGCCGAGACCGCCAGGCTGGTCGAGGGGCACGACCGGCGCTGCCACGCCGTGGTCGCGGACGTCCGCGACTCGGCCGCGGTGCGGGCCGCCGTCGACACCGGCGTGGCCGAGCTCGGCAGGCTCGACGTCGTCGTGGCGAACGCGGGCATCTCGGGCTACGGGGGCGTGGAGCGCGGGCTGTCCGACGAGGCCTGGCGGAACGTGCTCGACACCAACCTGACCGGTGCCTGGCACACGTGCGCGGCCGCGATCCCGCACATGGCGGACGGCGGCTCGATCGTGCTGACCAGCTCGGTCGGCGGGCTGCGCGGGATCCGCAACCTGGTGCACTACACGGCGGCCAAGCACGGGCTCACCGGGCTCATGAGGACCCTCGCCCTGGAGCACGCGCACCAGTCGATCCGGGTGAACCTCGTGCACCCCACCGCCGTCAACACCCCGATGATCATGAACGAGGGCACCTTCCGGACCTTCCGCCCCGACCTGGAGAACCCCGGTCTCGACGACGTGCGGGGCGCCTTCGCCGGCATCAACGCCCTGCCCGTCCCTTGGGTCGAGCCCGCGGACGTCAGCAAGGCCGTGTTGTTCCTGGCCTCGGACGACGCCCGCTACATCACCGGCGCCACCCTGCCCGTCGACGCCGGTGCGCTGCTGCGGTAGCGAGAAGCGGGTCCGCTGCGGGACCGGCGGTCCGTCCCGGCCGGGGTCGTTACGGGCGCCGTTACGGATGGACGGGCCCCATAACGTCGGCGATAACGCGCTCGCCGAATCCTGGCAGTCGACTGATCAGCGACGGTGGAGGTAGCGGTGCGGCTGCACGATCCCCTCGAGTACTGGGCCGGGCGACGCCCCGAGCTCCCGGTCGTCACCGGCCCGGACGGCATCGGCTACGGCGAGGCCTCCGCGGTCACGTCGGCCTGGGCTGCAGAGCTCGCCGACCTCGGGCTGGAACCGGGCGACCGGGTCGCGCTCGCGGCGGCCAACCATCCGAACGCCGTGCTGGCGCTGCTGGCTGCGTCCAAGGCCGGCCTGGTCACCGTCCCGATGAACCCGCGCCTGCGGGCGGGCGACTACGCCGGGTTCCTCCGCGACTCCGGCGCGCGCGCCGTGTTCGGCAGCCTGTCGCGTGCCGACGACCTCGACGAGGCCACGGCAGGCCTCGACCTGCCCAAGATCCTGCTCGACGGCGAGCGGGCCGGCTGGCGGGACGCCCGCACGTGGCCGCGGCACACCGACGTGGTGCTGCCTGCGTCCGACGAGCCGGTGGCGTTGCAGTCCTACACGAGCGGGACGACAGGGCGTCCGAAGGCCGCCCTCCTCACCCACGACGGGTTCGTCCCCGTCTCGGCGCGCTGGTCGCAGGCGGGCATGCGGTTCGAGCCCGGCGAGGTCTTCTACCTCCCCCTGCCGATCATGCTGATGGCCGGGATCATGATGGTCCAGCACACGTTGTGGTGTGGTGCAGCCGTCGAGCTCGACGAGTTCTCGCCGGAGCGCGCCCTGGAGGCGGTCCGCAGGCCCGGGGTCGCCGGGGCGACGTTCGTGCCCACGATGCTCCACATGATGCTGGCGGCGGACGCCGAACGTGGCCCGCGTCCGGACTCGACGCTGCGCTGGATCCTCTACGGCGGGACGCCGGTGTCCCCCGCCCTCGTCCGTCAGGCGGGCAGCGCGTTCGGGGCGGCGTTGTTCCAGAGCTACGGCTGCACCGAGGCCGGCGCGATGACGCTGCTGACCCCCGAGGACCACGAGCTCGCCCTCAACGGCCGCGAGCACCTGCTGAGCAGCGTGGGCAGGCCCGCCCTGGACTGCGAGATCGCCCTGCTCGACGCCGAGGACCGCCTGGTCCCGGCCGGTGAGGTGGGCGAGATCTGCTCCCGTGGCAGGCACGTGTTCCTGGGCTACGCGGGCGATCCCGAGCGGACCAGTGCCGCGCTGCGCGGCGGCTGGTACCGCACCGGCGACCTCGGCTCGGTCGACACCGACGGGTTCCTCTACCTGCACGGTCGCAAGGACCACATGATCAAGTCCGGTGGGATCAACATCCATCCCGAGGAGATCGAGCGTGTGATCGGGGAGATCCCCGGCATCGCGCAGGTCGCCGTGGTCGGGGTGGCGGACGAGCGGTGGGGCGCCCGGATCGTCGCCGCCGTGGTCGCCGCGTCGGGTTCGACGGTCGATGGGCAGCTCGTGGTCGACCGGTGCCGGGCCACCCTGGCCGCCTACAAGGTGCCGCGCGAGGTGGTCTTCCTGGACGCACTGCCGCTCAACGCCACCGGGAAGGTGCTCAAACACGTCGTCCGCGACCAGCTCACGAGCGCTCCGGTCGCCGCGTCGTGACGGCCGTCGAGCCCGCCACCGTCGCCACGACCGGCCCCCTCGCGGGGACCCGGGTGCTGGAGCTGGGCGGGGTGGGACCGGTCGCGTTCGCAGGCACAGTGCTGGCCGACCTCGGCGCCGACGTGGTGCGACTGGACCGTCCCGACGCCCCGCGGGTGCACTCGATCCTGCTGCGCGGCAGGAGGATCGTCACTGTGGACGTCCGGCGGGACCCGGCCGGGGCGCTGGCCCTCGCCGGCACCGCGGACGTCGTCCTCGAGGGTTTCCGGCCCGGTGTCGCCGAGCGGCTCGGGCTGGGCCCGGAGGACGTGCTCGCCGCGAACACGTCCTGTGTGTACGGACGGATGTCCGGGTGGGGTCGCCGCGGCGCGGGCACCGACGCGCCCGGCCACG
>NZ_JACBXB010001007.1 GCF_013870575.1 Pseudonocardia pini | reverse complement strand
CCGTCGGGTGTCGACGAGCTGGACCGGGTGCTGGGGGGTGGACTCGTCCCGGGCGCGGTGGTCCTGCTCGCCGGTGAGCCCGGTGTCGGCAAGTCCACCCTCCTGCTGGAGGTGGCGGCGAAGGCCGCGGTGTCCCGCACCGTCCTCTACGTGACCGGTGAGGAGTCCGCGGGCCAGGTCCGGCTGCGGGCCGAGCGCACGGGCGCGCTGCACGACCGGCTCTACCTGGCCGCCGAGTCGGACCTGTCGTCGATCCTCGGGCACGTCGACGCCCTGGCGCCCGAGCTGTTGATCGTCGACTCGGTGCAGACCATGACCTCCCCGGAGGTGGACGGCACGGCGGGCGGGGTCACGCAGACCCGCGCCGTGACCGTCGCGCTCACGGCGTTGGCCAAGGAGCGCGGGCTGCCCGTGCTGCTGGTCGGCCACGTGACCAAGGACGGGAACATCGCCGGGCCGCGGGTGCTGGAGCACCTGGTGGACGTGGTGCTCGCCTTCGAGGGCGACAAGCACTCCACGCTCCGCATGGTCCGCGGGGTGAAGAACCGGTTCGGTCCCGCGGACGAGGTGGGCTGCTTCGAACTGCGGGACGAGGGCATCGTGGGGCTGGCGGACCCCTCCGGGCTCTTCCTGGCCCGGTTCGGGGCCACCCAGGCCTCCGTGGTGCCGGGGACCGCGGTCACCGTCGTGATGGACGGCCGCAGGCCGCTGTTGGCCGAGGTCCAGGCCCTGGTGGCCACCAGCAGCATGCCCACCCCGCGGCGGGCGGTCAGCGGGCTCGACTCCGCTCGGGTGTCGATGCTGCTCGCGGTCCTGGAGCGGCGCGGCGGCGTGCGGCTGCACGACGCGGAGGTCTACACGGCCACCGTCGGCGGCATGAAGGTCACCGAGCCCGCCGCGGACCTCGCCCTCGCCATGGCCGTGGCGTCGGCGAAGAACGACGTCGCGCTGCCGCCGGACCTCATCGTCCTCGGTGAGCTGGGGCTGGCGGGCGAGGTGCGCCGCGTCTCCGGCGTCCGACGGCGGCTGGCCGAGGCCGCGCGGCTCGGCTTCACCCATGCGCTGATCCCGCCGGACAGCGACGCCGGGTCCTCCGGGATGAGGCTCACCGAGGTGTCGGACGTGTCCCAGGTGCTGGCGCGCATCAAGCGCTGATCAGGGGCGCGGGTTCAGCGTGAACGGCGTGGGCCCGCTGATCCGGTCCGCGACCCGGGTGAGCAGGGTGTACTCCCCCGCGGGCAGCCGGGTCCGGGGCGCGGTGCACCCGGGGTTCGACGAGAGCCCCGACCAGGTCACCGCGAAGGCGACCGGCTGGCCGGGCACCAGCGTCCGCAGGTCCTGGGTCGAGGGGTTCACGCAGTCGTTGCTGGACCAGAGCCGGTTCTGGACGGGGCGGTCCCACACGACGATCTCCTGCAGCGCCCCGTCCAGGTCCCGCACGCAGGCCTGGCCGGAGACGTTCACGACGACCAGCCGCACCTCCGGGCGGTCGCCCACCGTGTGCTGCGGCGAGTCGATCTCCGCGCCGACGTCGATCATGTCGTTCGTGCAGGCGGGCGGCCCGGTCGGCGGGGCGATCTCCGTGGGCGGGACGGGCACGGTGGCCCGGGGGGTGTCGTCGGGCCGCT
>NZ_JACBXB010001006.1 GCF_013870575.1 Pseudonocardia pini | reverse complement strand
GCCAGCGAGTGCAGCAGCGGGACGGCCTCGGTGGCGAACGTGAGGTCGGCGAGGATCTGGGGGCGCTCGGCCAGCCCCGCCCGGACCTTCTCCAGGATGTCCGAGACCTGGCCGGGGACCTCCGGGTCGACGATCAGCTCCAGCAGGTACCGGACGAACTGGTCCGCGTTGCGGAACTGGAACTGCCCCTCGATGCCGCCCTCGGTGGCGTTCATCTGCAGCAGGGCCGTGAAGATCGCCGGATCGAGGCCGTGGTCGTCGAGTGCCTGCGACCACTTGTCCTGCCGGTCGGTGACCACCACGCCGGCACCGGGGACGACGTCCCACGTCCGCAACGCGGTCACGAAGTCCCGCTGCGTGGCGCGGCCACCCTCCACGGTGATCGGCAGCAGGTCGAACTCCGCCCGCCCCTCGACGTGCTCGAACAGGTACCAGCGCGAGCCCAGCCGGTCGTGGTCGCGGTTCGGGTCGGCGGGCTGGGCGCGGTCCGCCCACTCGTAGACCGCGCCGGTGACCAGCCGCCGCCCGCTCGGCCCCGACCACTCGACGACGACGTGCCCGGTGTCGTCTCCCAGCAGGTAGTCCTCGAGGTGCTTGCCGGTGGCCGCCGTGGCGAGGAAGTCCCGGCGCGCGGGCCGGATCAGCGCGCACACCAGGGACAGGACCGTGGACTTCCCGCCGCCGTTGCGCAGCCAGAGGATCGAGTCCAGCGGCGTGCCCGCGGCGTCGGTGAAGTCCAGCGTGACGTCGAGGAACCGGGCCGCCGTGGGACCCATCCGGTCGATCCGGATCCGGCTCATCTGCCACATCACCGGTGCGCTCACGGCGTCGTCTCCCGGCTCTGCGTGCGGAGCTCGCGCAGCGCGTCGAGCGCCGCCCCGCCCGCCGAGTCGGCGACGAGCAGCCGGAAGCGGTCGGTCAGGTGGTAGACGTCCGGCCCGAGGCTGCCCGCCTCGCGGGCCGCGCCCTGGTCGCCCAGCCAGCCGAACGTGTCCTCGATCGCCTTGAGGGTGCAGCCGCGGCCGCGCCGCCCGGTCTGGGTGGTGATCAGCTGCGGCATGTCCGCGTAGACCTCGGCGGCGACGCGGGCCCGTTCCTCCGGGGTGCCCTCGCCGCCCTCCTGGGCCTTGAGCGTGTCGATGGCCGACCGCAGGAACTCGTCCACCTTCAGCAGGTCCACCAGCTTCGTCTCGGGATCGTCGAAGTCGACGTCCTGGGGGTAGGCGTAGGCCGCGATCCCGATCAGGACCAGGCCGAACACCAGCCGCTCGGCCTGGTCCATGGTGCGGAAGTCCGCGAGCTTGGTGGCGAACGGGCCGCCGGGCTCGGGGGCGAGCACGATCCCGGAGCGCGGGGTCCCCAGCACCTCGAGCCCGAGGCCCTCGGCCATCGTGTCCACGACGTCCCGGAACCGCAGCTCGGTGCGGTACCGGTCCAGCAGGGCGCGGTAGTCGCTGCCCTCGACCGGCCGCGACCGGCGCTGCAGCCCGAACGCCACGAGCTCCGCGGCCGCCTTCACCTGCGTCAGGTCGGCGGCGGCATGCTCAACCACCGACGGCCACCTCCTCCTCGTGCTCCTCGTGCTCGCCCTGCTCCGGCGCGACGACGGCGGCCCGCAGCGACAGGTC
>NZ_JACBXB010001005.1 GCF_013870575.1 Pseudonocardia pini | reverse complement strand
GTCCGTCGTCGCGACCGAGCAGCAGCAGGTCCAGGCCCAGCTCGACGCCGCGGAGGACGCGGACTCGGGGCTGCGCGCCCAGCGGCAGCGCTTCCGCGACTGGCAGCGCGCCCAGGAGGAGGCCGAGGCCGCGCGGCAGCGGGCGGCCCAGCAGGAGGCGTCGGCGCGGTTCGGCGTCGCACCGCCGCCGTCCGTCCGCCGGGCGGGCTCCGGGGCCGTGCAGACCGTGATCGACCGCGCCATGGCGCAGCTCGGCGTGCGGTACTCGTGGGGCGGCGGGAACTCCCGCGGGCCGACGGTCGGGGTCCGCGACGGGGGTGTGGCGGACTCCTTCGGCGACTTCCGCAAGGTCGGGTTCGACTGCTCCGGGCTGATGCTCTACGCCTTCGCGGGAGCCGGGGTGAACCTGCCGCGGTGGAGCGGCAACCAGGCCACCTTCGGGGACCAGGTCCCGCGCTCCCAGATGCAGCCCGGCGACATGCTCTCCTGGGCGCGCAACGGCCGGACCTACCACATCGCCCTGTACATCGGGAACGGGAGGATGATCGAGGCGCCCTACTCCGGGGCGTCGGTCAAGGTCTCGCCGGTCCGGTACACGGGCGGGTTGTCGCCCACGGTCTCGCGCGTGCTTTAAGGGGCCTTCACCCCGCATGGTGTCTGATGGTCACCGTGCAGCCGACTCCCGACTCGAAGCCGAGCACCCCCAAGTCCGACGCCGAGCTGCTCGAGCGCGCGGTCTTCGAGATCAAGCGGGTGATCGTCGGGCAGGACACCCTCGTCGAGCGGATGCTCGTCGGGCTGCTCGCCAAGGGGCACCTGCTGCTCGAGGGCGTCCCGGGCGTGGCCAAGACGCTCGCGGTGGAGACCGTCGCGAAGGTGGTCGGCGGCTCGTTCTCGCGCCTGCAGTTCACCCCCGACCTGGTCCCCGCGGACATCCTCGGCACCCGGATCTACCGGCAGGGCCGCGAGGAGTTCGACGTCGAGCTGGGCCCCGTCGTGGCGAACTTCGTGCTGGCGGACGAGATCAACCGCGCGCCCGCCAAGGTGCAGTCCGCGATGCTCGAGGTCATGGCCGAGCGGCACCTGTCGATCGGCGGCCGGACGTTCCCGATGCCGGACCCCTTCCTCGTGCTGGCCACCCAGAACCCGATCGAGAACGAGGGCGTCTACCCGCTGCCCGAGGCGCAGCGGGACCGGTTCCTGTTCAAGATCGTCGTGGCCTACCCGGGGGTGGAGGAGGAGCGCGAGATCGTCTACCGGATGGGCAGCAGGCCCCCGGTCGCCGAGCGCGTGATGGAACCGGGCGAGCTGGTCCGGCTGCAGGACGTGGCCTCCGAGGTCTTCGTGCACCACGCGCTGGTGGACTACGTCGTGCGCCTCGTGGTGGCCACCCGCAGCCCCGCCGAGCACGGGCTGGGGGACATCGCGGGCTGGGTGTCCTACGGCGCCTCCCCGCGCGCCACCCTCGGGATCGTGGCGGCGGCGCGGGCGATCGCGCTGGTCCGCGGCCGGGACTACGTGCTGCCCCAGGACGTGCTGGACGTGGCGCCGGACGTGCTGCGGCACCGGCTCGTGCTGTCCTACGACGCCGTCGCCGACCAGGTCCCCGTCGACCACATCCTGCAGCGCG
>NZ_JACBXB010001004.1 GCF_013870575.1 Pseudonocardia pini | reverse complement strand
CTGGGCGAGCGGGGCGACCCGTGGTGGGAACAGGACGCGCAGACGCGGGAGCGCCGCTGGACCGCCGCCCTCACGGCCCTTCGGGACTAGTGCCGGCCAGCTCGGGGTCGGCCAGATCGGGGTCGGCCCGCGCGGAGTCCCGCATCCGCAGCGGCAGCACCACCCAGAGAACCACGGTGCCGAGCAGCAGGGTCCCGGCCGCGGTGATCGCCACGCCGCGGCCGATGGCGACGTCGAGGACCAGCATCAGGCCTGCGCAGAAGGTGCCGCCCAGCATCCCCAGCCCGACCAGCACCAACCGGTGACCGGAACGGACGAGCTCGCGTTTGCGGTTGCGCTGGAACAGGATCCGGTGCGCCGCCACCGGCGCCACGATCAGCATCGAGGAGGCGGCCGCACAGCACAGCGTGGTCACGAACAGGGCGCGCTGGAAGTCGTCGAGCTGGGCCATCCGCTCGCTGAAGGAGAGGGTCAGCAGGAAGCCGAACAGGATCTGCACACCGGTGAACACCACCCGGAGCTCCTGCAACAGCTCCGCGAAGTTCCGGTCGGCACGCGGTAGCGGGCCCTCCGCGCGGTGCCGGATGTTCCACTCCTCGCCCGCCTCGACGACGCTCCTCATCCGGTCCTCCTCACAGTCGGTATCGCGTACCCCGGGGACACCGCCCTCACACCGCAGGCGTCGAACGGTCAGGACGCGCGGTGCGGCGTGCCGCGGACCGAGCACCACAGGGCAGGCACCTCGCGGTGGTCGGCCGGGCGCGCCCGTGCCGAGCACTTCGGGCCGAACATGCCCTTCACGGCTCGGCGGGCGGACCGCTGAGCGGCCCGGATGAGGTCGTCGGGGGGCTGGGCACCGCGCAGCACGACGACGAAGACGTACCGCCGACGGCGTTTCCGCCCCGACCGCCAGGCGGGCAGCCACTCCAGCTCGGCGGTCAGCGGGCGCTCGGCATCGGTGCAGAGTGCCCGGGTCAGCGCGGCCTCCAGGACGTGCGGGTCCAGCTCCGCGGGGGCCTTCACGCGGAGCAGGGCCATGCAGGGTGGGTGCACACGGACCTCCGGCGAGTCGGTCGTCCCGGTCCGCGCTGGGTGCTCAACGCCCGTTCAGACTGACACACCGAACCCCTCGCCACGACCCGGAGCGGGGCATGATGCCCCCATGAGCCCGAAACAGGCGCAGGAGCGGGCGGGGGTGGCGCTGTCCAGCCTCGACTCCCCCGTGCTCGACGGGGACCCGGCCACGAAGGGCGACCTCGTCGACTACCTCGACGGGGTGGCCGACCGGATGGTGCCGGTCCTCGCGGGACGGCCCCTGTCGGTGATCCGGGTGCGGCCCGGGCAGGAACCCTTCATGCAGAAGAACCTGCCGAAGTACACGCCGGAGTGGGTCGCCTCCACGGTGATCCGCTCGCAGACCGGCCGCGAGGTCCGCTACGGGCTCTGCGACGACCGGCGGACCCTCCTCTGGTTCGCCAACCAGCGGGCCGTCGAGTACCACCCCGGGCTGTTCACCGTCTCCGACCACGCCGCCACCCAGCTCGTCCTCGACCTGGACCCGCCCGAGGGCGCCGGCTTCGCCGCGGTCGTCGCCGTGGCCCGGCTGGTCGGCGAGGCGCTGTCCGCCGCGGGGCTC
>NZ_JACBXB010001003.1 GCF_013870575.1 Pseudonocardia pini | reverse complement strand
CGCGGCCGAGGTGCTCGCGGAGGCCGCCGCCCACCGCGCGCTGCACGGTGTCGAGGCGGTGTTCCTGGACCGGGTGACCTCGGGACCGGAGCACCTGGCCCACTACGCGGGGCTGGCCGCCCGGCTGCCGCGGCCGCTGCTGCTCAACCCCGGCGTCCGGCCGGACCCGGGCTACCTGGCGCTCGCCGCGGTCGTCGTGACGTTCGAGGGGGACTGGGCCGCGCACCGCGCGCTGACCGGTCCCGATCCCGCCGGACGGACCTGGCACCTCGTGCACGGGGTGCCGCGAACGGCTCAACCCGCGGTCCTTCGGCGCGCCGCGGAGCTGGGGGCCTCCCTGGCCTACGCGACCGACCGTAGGATGCCGAACCCGTGGGACGGACTGCCGGGCGGATGGCCCGGATGAGGTGGCGGATCGGTGTCGCGCTGGCGGCCACCGGCGTGGTGGTGGCGTGCTCCGGGGGGACCGTGGCCGCGCCCCCGGCGAGCGGGACCTGGCAGTACCAGCTCAAGGGCCGGGTCGACACGGCGGTCGAGGCGGGCACGTTCGACGTCGACCTGTTCGACACCCCCGCCGAGACGGTCGCCGCGCTGAAGGCCCAGGGCCGCACGGTGATCTGCTACCTCAACGCCGGAGCCGTCGAGAGCTGGCGCCCGGACGTCGGCGCGGTGCCCGCGGAGCTGATCGGCGCCCCGCTCGACGACTGGCCCGGCGAGAGCTGGCTCGACGTCTCCCGCGCCGCCGAGCTGCGCCCCTTCCTCGCCGCGCGGTTCGACCTGTGCAGGGAGAAGGGGTTCGACGGCGTCGAGCCGGACAACGTCGACGGCTACGCCAACGACTCCGGCTTCGACCTCACGGCGGTGGACCAGCTCGCGTTCAACCGGATGCTCGCCGAGCTGGCCCACGAGCGCGGGCTCACGGTGGGGCTGAAGAACGACCTGGGCCAGGTGCCCGACCTGGTCGACGCCTTCGACTTCGCGGTGAACGAGCAGTGCGCCGAGTTCGACGAGTGCGACGCGCTGCAGCCCTTCGTCGACCAGGGCAAACCCGTCCTGCACGTGGAGTACGAGCTGCCGCTCACCGACTTCTGCCCCGCCCCGCCGGGCTTCCTGTCGATCCGCAAGCCGCTGGACCTCACGGAAGAGGTGCAGGCGTGCCCGGTCGCCCACGCCTGAGACCTGCCCACCTGCTCCGCCCCGTCGACCTCGCGGGAACCGGGCTGTTCGCCCTGCAGGGCGGGCTGACCGCCGCCGCGGCGGGCCTCGACGTCTTCGGGGTGCTCGTCCTCTCCTTCGTGACGGCGGTGGGCGGCGGCATCGTCCGCGACGTCCTGCTCGGCGACACCCCGCCCGCCGCGTTCCGCGACCTCGCCTACCCCGTCACGGCGTTCGCGGGCGGCGGGGTCGTGGTGGTGCTGTACGGGCTGGTCCGGGACGTGCCGCGGGAGGTCCTCATCCCGCTCGACGCCGCCGCGCTCGCCCTGTTCGCCGTGGTCGGCGCGGCCAAGGCGGTCGACCACGGGATGTCCCCGCTGCTCGCCGCCCTGCTCGGGACGGTGTCCGGGGTGGGTGGGGGCGTGATGCGAGACGTCCTGCTCGGCGGCGTCCCCCTCGTCCTGCGGTCCGACGTCTACGCG
>NZ_JACBXB010001002.1 GCF_013870575.1 Pseudonocardia pini | reverse complement strand
GGCGACCACCGGATCGGCACCCACCCGGTGCTCCCGCTCTCCGCCGCGATCGGCTGGATGGCGCGGACCGCGGAGCGGACCCACCGCGACCTGCGAGTCGTCGGCCTGCGGGACGTCGGGGTGCACCGCGGTATCGTGCTCGACGGCAGCGAGCCCGGTGAGCTGCGGCTGACGCTGGACCGCGGGACGGTTGAGGGCGGCACGCTGACCCTCCACGCCCGGATCACCAGCGGCGACACCCAGCCCCACTTCGGCGCGACGCTGCTGCTGAGCGCCGGCCCCGCGGTCGCCCCCGAGGCGGAGGCCTGGAGGCCGACCGAGGGCGACGACGGCCTGCAGGTCTACCGCGACGCCGACCTCTTCCACGGCCCGCTGCTGCAGGGTCTTCGCAGGGTCGTCACCCGCGAGCCCACCCGGCTGGTCGCCGAGTGCGCGCTCACCGACACCCCGCTGGCCGGGGGTGGATGGGCCGCGGAGCTGCACAGCCCCGTGCTCGGCGACGTCGTGCTGCAGGTCGCCTCGGTGCTGGGGGTCTGGCACCAGCAGGCCGGGTGCCTGCCGCTGTCCGTCGGCGCGGTGGACCTCTACGCCCCGATCCCGGACGGCGAGCCGTTCCGGGTCGTCGCCGACGACCTCCGTCCGACGACCGGTGGGGTCAGCGTGACCGCCACCGTCACCGACCCGACGGGCCGGGTGCTGCAGCGCTGGACCGACGTCGGCGCGGTGAGCACCCCCGACCTGGCCGCCAAGTTCGCCGAGGCGGTCGCGGTCCGGCACGAGGAGGGCCGATGAGCACGGACCACATCACCTTCGACGGAGAGCCGTTCGACGCACTCGCCGGGATCGACCACGATCCGCGAGAGGCGGGAGGACCGGTCGGTGAGCGACCGCGCCCCGCCCGGAATGTGGATCATGATCGCGGGACGTCCGGGCGAGCCGCGGCGGGGAACCACGACCCACGGTCGGGGAGCGGGCCGGTCGACGATCGACCGCTCGCCGCCCGAGGTGTGGATCACGGTGATCGGCGCGGCGGTCGGGGGACGGGACCGACCCGGTCCTCGGCGGCGGTGGTCGCCGCGGAGCTGGTCGGCGAGCTGCGGGCCGAGCTGGTCGCCGCCCACCGCTCGGCGATGGAGGTGCAGGCGGCGTGGCAGGAGGAGGCGCTGACCGCGCTCCGGGCCGGGTACGTCGGCGCCACCGCCTCGGCGGCCCCGGACCCGGTACAGGCCGAGATCACCCGGACGGCGCCGTCCCGACTCGTTGCTGGCCAAGGTGATCGTCCGCGGGGACGCCGCGTCCCTCGCCCCCCGCGCCGTCCGGGCCCTGGCCGAGTTCGACCTCGCGGGCGTGCCGACCAACCGCGGGATGCTGCAGGCCCTGCTCGCCGAACCGGGCCTGGTGACGGGCGGGATCGACACGGCCTGGGTCGACGCCCACACCGCCGAGCTGGTCGCCGCCGCCCCGCAGACCCTGCTCCCCGAGGAGACGCCCGAGGTCGAGGCGCCGACCGTCGAGGAGGTGCCCGACGCCGTCGTCGCCGCCCGGCCCGGCGTGGTCGTGCAGGTCGTGGTGAGCCCCGGGGACGAGGTCGCCGTGGGGGCCGAGCTGGTGGTGCTCGAGGCCATGAAGATGGAGCAC
>NZ_JACBXB010001001.1 GCF_013870575.1 Pseudonocardia pini | reverse complement strand
GGCGACGAGCGCGCCGCCGTCGAGCACCGCGACCCGGTCCGCGAGCTGGTCGGCCTCCTCGAGGTACTGGGTGGTCAGCAGGATCGTCACCTCCTGCGCGACCAGCTCGCGGACGACCTGCCAGAGCTCCCGGCGGCTGCGCGGGTCCAGGCCGGTCGTGGGCTCGTCGAGGAAGATCACCTGCGGGCTCCCGACCAGCGTCATCGCCAGGTCGAGCCTGCGGCGCATGCCCCCGGAGTAGGTGCTCGCGGGCCTGCCCGCGGCGTCGGCGAGGTCGAAGCGCTCGAGCAGGTCGGCGCAGCGCCGTGCGCCCTCGTCCCGCCCGAGATGGTGCAGGGCGGCCATCAGACGCATGTTCTCGGTGCCGGTGAGCAGGCCGTCGACCGCCGAGAACTGGCCGGTCACACCGATGACGTCCCGGACGGCCCCGGGTTCGGCGACGACGTCGTGCCCCAGGACGGTCGCGGTGCCGCCGTCCGGGCGCAGCAGGGTGGAGAGGATCTGCACCGTCGTGGTCTTGCCCGCGCCGTTCGGGCCGAGCAGGGCGAACACCTCGCCCCGGGCGACGCGCAGGTCGATGCCCGCCAGCACGGTGTGCTCGCCGTAGGCGCGGCGTAGGCCGGTGGCCGAGATGGCCGGTTCCATGGGTCCTCCTGTGGGTCCGTGACACCGCAGAGCGTGCGGCGGCCCGGTTTCACGTCGCCTTCAGCGACGGATCACCGCAGGTCAGACGTATTCCCCGGGTAGCGGGTGCGCTCAGGGGAGTAACGGCAGGACGAGCCCAGGGGAGGTTTGAGTAGCGATTGCTCATGTCCGGGAGCGGCGACCGCTGAAGACTTCTGGTCATCGGCAGGGACGGCCACGAACCAGCCCCCACCGAGACCACGGGAACCGGAGACGGACGGCGAGAATCATGACCATGTCGGGTGACTCACACGAGCAGGGTCCGTTCTCTCCCTTCGACGACGGCGACCTCGTGGACTGGACCGGCGACAGTCAGGAACAGCCGTTCACGATCTTCGGTCGCGACGGCGCCGACGAGCCCGCCCCGGCGGGTTCCGTCTTCCTCTTCGATCACCGGTACGCCGACGCGACCCGGGTCCCCGGTGAGGGACTCCCCGGTGGCGCGTCGGGTCTGGAGGACGGCGGCCCCGGATGGGCCGACGGCGCCGAGCACCACGAACAGCAGGACCACGAACACACGACCGCGGAGAGCGGCCACGAGGGAGATGTGAACGAGATGAGCACCCACACCGACACCACCGACGACAACGGCGCGATCCAGGTCACCGGGCCGGTACAGGTCGAGGCGGCCGACGGCGGCGCCACCCAGGTCACCGGCCCGGTGCAGGTCGGCTCCGCAGGCGAGGCCGTGCAGGTCACCGGCCCGGTGCAGGTCGGCGAGACCGGCGGGCCCACGCAGGTCACCGGTCCGGTGCAGGTCGGTGCGGCGGACGGCGGGCCCACCCAGGTCACCGGCCCGGTGCAGGTCGGTGCGGCGAGCGGCGGAGCCACCCAGGTCACGGGTCCGGTGCAGGTCGGCCACGGGGACGGCGACGACCCCATCCAGGTCACCGGCCCGGTGCAGATCGGTGCTGACGGCCAGCCGCTCCAGGTCACCGGTCCGGTGCAGGTCGGCGGCCGGGACGGCGG
>NZ_JACBXB010001000.1 GCF_013870575.1 Pseudonocardia pini | reverse complement strand
CGCCGAGCCCGAGCGCCGCCGCGAGCAGGGTTCTCCGCATGCCCCGACCGTAGCGAGGGGCCCTGAGAGGACAGTGTGACCGCGGCGGGTGATCGCACGTTTCGTGCTGTGAGCGCTGCCAGCACCGCGCTGAGAGCACCCAACTCGCGATCTTGCCGCGCTGAGAGCACGAAACGTGCGATCTTGAGGCCGGCGCGGAACAGCCGACGGGATCAGCCGAGGAAGGCCAGGACGTCGGAGCGGGTCACCACGCCCGCGGGCTTGCCGTCCACCAGCACCAGCGCCGCATCCGCCTCGGCGAACGCCGCCATCGCCGTGTCCAGCGGCTCGTTCGCCCCGATCGTGGGCAGGGGCGGGGACATGTGCTGGTCGAGGCGGTCCAGCAGCTTCGCCCGGTTGGTGAACAGCAGGTCGAGGATGTCCCGCTCGACCACCGACCCGACGACCTCCGCCGCCATCACCGGCGGCTCGGCCCGCACGACCGGCATCTGCGACACGTGGAACTCCCGCAGGTAGTGCACCGCGTCGGCGACCGTCTCGTTCGGGTGGGCGTGCACGAGGTCGGGCAGCGTGCCGTCCTTGCGTCGCAGCACGTCGCCCACGGTGGCGCCCTCGGTCGGCGGGAGGAAGCCGTAGCTGGCCATCCAGCCGTCGTTGAAGACCTTGCCGAGGTAGCCGCGGCCGCCGTCGGGCAGCAGCGTGACGATCACCGAGTCCGGCGGCGCGCTCGCCGCGACGCGCAGCGCCGCGACCACCGCCATCCCGCACGAGCCGCCGACCAGCAGCGCCTCCTCGCGGGCGAGCCGCCGCGTCATGTGGAAGGAGTCGGCGTCGGACACCGCGACGATCTCGTCGCAGACGTCCTTGTCGTAGGTGGTCGGCCAGAAGTCCTCGCCGACGCCCTCGACCAGGTACGGCCTGCCGGTGCCGCCGGAGTACACCGAGCCCTCGGGGTCGGCGCCGATGATCCGCACGCGGCCGTCGGAGACGTCCTTGAGGTAGCGGCCCGTGCCGGAGATGGTGCCGCCGGTGCCGATCCCCGCCACGAAGTGCGTGATCCGCCCGTCGGTCTGCTCCCAGATCTCCGGGCCCGTCGCCTCGTAGTGCGAGGCCGGGTTGTTCCGGTTGGCGTACTGGTTCGGCTTCCAGGCGCCCTCGATCTCGCGGACGAGCCGGTCCGACGTCATGTAGTACGAGTCGGGGTGGTCCGGGTCGACCGCCGTGGGGCAGACGACGACCTCGGCGCCGTACGCCTTCAGGACGTTCCGCTTGTCCTCGCCCACCTTGTCCGGGCACACGAACACGCACTTGTACCCGCGGCGCTGCGCGATCATGGCCAGCCCGATCCCGGTGTTGCCCGAGGTCGGCTCCACGATCGTGCCGCCCGGGCGCAGCTCGCCGGAGGCCTCGGCGGCGTCGACCATCTTCAGCGCGATGCGGTCCTTCACGCTGCCACCGGGGTTCGTGTACTCCACCTTGGCCAGGACCAGCGGGGACAGCCCCTCCGCGACCCGGCCCAGCTTCACGAGCGGGGTGTTGCCGACCAGGTCGGAGATGTGCTCGGCGTAGCGCATGGGGTCATCGTCTCACCGCCGCCGTCATCCGGTCCCGGTGACCGCGACGACCGCCACGACCACGGCGACCACCAGCAGCACGG
>NZ_JACBXB010000999.1 GCF_013870575.1 Pseudonocardia pini | reverse complement strand
CTCCAGCTGCCCGCAGCTCGCGGACAGCACGCGGCCCGGCGGGACCGGGTAGCCGGCCGCGCCGACGGCCTCCAGGGTGTCCGCGGTGCAGTCCGAGTAGTCGACCAGCGGATCCTGCGGCTCCGGCGCGGGCAATGCGTTCGGGTCCGCGGGACTGGTCCCCGCGCTGGTGGGGGGCCCGGCCATCTGGTCACCACGGACGGCGACGGGCGGCCGCTGCGACGGCCCCAGCGCGCAGCCCGCCAGGAGGAGGGCACCGGCGAGCACGAGCACCACCGACCGCACGTACGCCCCCACCCGACCAGTCTGACCGGTGGTGGGTGAATGCACGGTTAGTGGGCGGTCCAGCCACCGTCCTGGACCAGGGAGATCCCCGTGATGGAGGCCGAGGCGGGGCCCCACAGCACGGAGGCGAACTCGGCGACCTCGGCGGGCTCGATCAACCGCTTCACCGCCACCGGGGTGAGCATGATGGTCGAGACGACCTCGTCCTCGGGGATGCCGTGGGCGCGGGCCTGGTCCGCGATCTGCTTCTCCACCAGGGGCGTCCGCACGTAGGCCGGGTTGACGCAGTTGCTGGTCACGCCGTGCGCGGCCCCCTCCAGCGCGGTGACCTTGGACAGGCCCTCCAGCCCGTGCTTGGCCGCGACGTACGCGGACTTGAACGGCGAGGCCCGCAGCCCGTGCGCGCTGGAGACGTTCACGATCCGCCCCCAGCCCTGCTCGTACATGTGCGGCAGCACGCGCCGGACCAGCCGGAACGGCGCCTCGAGCATGATCGTGAGGATCTGGTGGAACATCGCGGGATCGAAGTCCTCGATCGGCGAGACGTGCTGGCGGCCCGCGTTGTTGACCAGCAGGTCGACGTCCGCGGGGAGCGCGTCCACCGCGTCGAGGTCGGAGAGGTCGCAGGTCAGCGCCTCGATCCCCGGGACCTCGGCGGCCAGCGCCTCGACCGCCTCCGCGGAGATGTCGACGGCGTAGACGTGCGCGCCGTCCGCGGCGAGCCTGCGCGCCATGGCGGCGCCGATCCCGCTCGCCGCTCCGGTGACCAGGGCCTTCTTGCCGCTCAGCGCCATCGGTCCAGGCTAGGCGGCGCTCAGGCCACGCGGGGAGCGTTGGTGACCGAGTCGAGCTCCAGCCGCACGGCGACGGGCAGGTGGGCGATCCCCAGCGCGTCCCGGGCCTCGGTCACGATCTCCTCGTCGAGGCGACGGCACACCTCCGCCACGTCCGCCTCGTCGGTCAGCCACACCGTCAGCCGCAGCGCGGGATCGTCCTCCCGGCCGACCATCCGCCCGCGGGCCCGGGCGACGCCGGGGAGCCCGGCGGTCCGGTCGGCGACGGCCTCGGCGGCCGCGGCGGCGGTGACCAGCAGGGTCGTGTCCGGGCTCGCCTCCAGCAGCAGGTCGGGGCGGCGCTCGGGGCGCAGCGAGCGCACCGCCCACCAGAGCCCGAGGACCACCAGCAGGACCCCCGCCCCGATCGCCACCCAGCGCCACAGCATCTGCTGGGACCGCAGCGCGTCGACGATCATCGGGTCGAGCAGCGGGCGCCCGGCGCGACCGCGGCCGAACACCCCCCAGCCGAGGAGGGCGGCGCCCAGCCCGGCGAGCAGCAGCACGAGCCCGAGCAGCGCGAGCCGGGTGCGGTCACC
>NZ_JACBXB010000998.1 GCF_013870575.1 Pseudonocardia pini | reverse complement strand
GCGGACAGCCGGGAGAGCCGCGTGTACGCGCCGCGGATCTTGAACGACCCGGTGCGCTGGAGGTTCTCGCACTTGAACCAGACCGGCCCGCCGACCGCCTCGCTCAGTGCCCGGGACCGCGCCACGGGCGTCGTGCGGGTCACCCCGGCCAGGAGCGTGGCCGCGGCCCGGATCTCGGCGATCCCGACCGGAGGGGTCGTCCGCAGGGTGGTGGGGTCTCCAGTCACGGCCGCATCGTGCCACCGCGGCGGGTAACCTCGCTGGGGACGGGGTCGGCAGGGGGATGGAGCACGCATGGGGGTTCGGAGCGGCGGCGTGCGCGCGATCGTCCCGCTGGCCGTGGCCGCGGTGTTCGGCACCCTGGCCGTCGTCACGGTCGAGCAGGCGGGCTGCACCGACCCTGGCCGCTACCAGCCGGTCGCGGGCGGGTACGAGCTCGTCGGCGGCTGCTTCGACCCGGAGGACCTGGTCGTGCCCACCACCCCGGACCTCGACCCGGCCCCCGCGAGCCCGGTACCGCCGCGGTCCTGACTACCGCACCGCGTCGAGGGCGTGGGTCAGGTCCTCGACCAGGTCCTCGACGTCCTCGATCCCCACCGACAGGCGCACCAGCGAGTCCGGCACCTCCAGCACCGAGCCCGCCACGGAGGCGTGGGTCATCTCGCCCGGGTGCTCGATCAGGGACTCCACCCCGCCGAGGGACTCCGCGAGGGTGAACAGCTCGGTGCCCGCGCAGACCTTCAGCGCGGCCTCCTTGCCGCCCGCGACCAGGAAGGACACCATCCCGCCGAACCGGCGCATCTGCTTCGCCGCGACCTCGTGGCCGGGGTGCTCCGGCAGGCCCGGGTAGAGCACCGCCGCCACGGCGGGGTGCGCGGCGAGGGCCTCGGCCACCCGCTCGGCGTTGTCGCTGTGGCGCTCCATCCGCACCGCGAGCGTCTTGGCACCGCGCAGGGTCAGCCAGGCGTCGAAGGGGCCGGGGACCGAGCCCACGGAGTTCTGGGTGAACCTGACCTGCTCGGCGAGCTCGTCGTCGTCCAGGACGAGCGCCCCGCCGACGACGTCCGAGTGTCCGCCCACGTACTTCGTCGTCGAGTGGAGCACCACGTCCGCGCCCAGCGCGAGCGGCTGCTGCAGGTAGGGCGAGGCGAACGTGTTGTCCACGACCAGCCGTGCGCCCGCGGCCCTCGTGACCTCCGCGAGCGCGGCGATGTCCGCGACGCCCAGCAGCGGGTTCGTGGGGGTCTCGCACCACACGACCTTGGTCTCCGGACGGATCGCCGCCCGCAGCGCCTCGACGTCGGCGAGGTCGACCGTGGAGTACTCGACCCCCCACTGCGACAGCACCTTGTCGACGAGCCGGAACGTGCCGCCGTAGGCGTCGTGCGGGATGACGAGGTGGTCGCCCGGGCGGACCAGCACCCGCAGCAGGACGTCCGAGGCCCCCATGCCGGACCCGAAGGCGAACCCGTGCCGCCCGCCCTCCAGCGCCGCCAGACACTCCTGGAGCGCCGTACGGGTGGGGTTCGCCGAGCGGGAGTACTCGTACCCGCCGCGCAGCCCGCCGACGCCGTCCTGGGCGAAGGTCGAGCTGGCGTGGATCGGGACGATCACCGCGCCCGTGGTGGGGTCGGGGTCTTGCCCGGCGTGGATGGCCCGGGT